>DAOPYU010000381.1:0-4624 GCA_035353095.1 Candidatus Sumerlaeota bacterium
TTCAAGGCGGGCAATCGGCGCGTCGCTGTAGAACGACATCAGCCCCCCCTCGACCCGCAGTTGCGGAATCGTCCGGACCGTGATGTAGTGAATCCCCGCCTTATTGACCGCATTGGACGGCTTTCCCTTCTTCAACCACGCGATCTTGACCGAGGCCTTCGAACCCGCGTTCGTAAACAACAGATCCGATGCCTCCGGCGTGTCGGTCTGAATCTGACAATCCCGGTAGGTCACCCGGTACACCTTCTCCTCCGCCGCGCTTCCCGCAACCCACCCGGTCGCCGGTTGAGAAAGCACACTGCCATGCAATCCCATCTCACTCGCCGCCGCCTGGACCCAATACTGATAATGTACACCCGGCATTGCGGAGTTGTCCTGGAACGACGGGGCGGTCTGCCACCCGGTCAGGTCCACCGGGTGGGTTTCCCCCTCGACGGCGCGCCAGAGCCGGTAGTGCGTGGCGCTGGTCACGGCATCCCACGCGAGCTCGACCTTGTACGAAAACTCGCCCTCCGTGGCGCTCAAACCGGCAGGCGCCGGAAGCGTGTCGGGATCAACCGCGAAATGCGCCGTGAGCAGGGTGTCGGTCGTGATGGCGAAGCTGAGCGGGTTGTCCTGCTCGTGGCCCGATGGGACGTTTCCGGTCCAGTTCAAGAACCGATTGCCCCCGGCGGGATCGGCCGTCACGGTCACCGTGGTTCCCATCGGGTAGGTCTCCAGGACGGGTTGAGCCGTCACGGTTCCATCCCCGTCCGCGGCCAGAACCAGCGGGAAACGCGGCGCCCGGTAATCGTGGCCGCTCTCGGCGACCAGCGACACATCCGCATCCAAAGGATCAATAAACAGATGCGTCGTATTACCGAAGTCGGCGAGGTCATAGACGTATCCGGCATTGGGCGACTGGACCCAGGCCGTCAGTTCCTGTTTGGCATCAATCGTCAGCCGGTCCCCGTGATTCAGGTTCAGTTCAACCGGCGGGGTCTTGTGGGGATCGATCAACGAAATTCCCCAACTGTCGGCAAAAGTCATCTTGGTTGTAATATTCTTGGGTTTCTTGGCGGAACCGGTGTTCACAATCGTAATCTCGAGGTCGAGATTCCCCGATCGCAATTCCCCCCCTCCATCCTTGGTCCCTTCCAGGAAGGCGTGAAACATAATCAGTTTCTGAATCACCTCGTTCCCGCTCTTGAGGTTTACAACCACATTGTCGTGAAAAGTGGCGGTCAGTTTGACATTCACGCCCCCTTTTTTGGTTGCACATTGCGAGTACATGTGAATCTTGCCCATCTCGGTCAGCACATAGGGACTGGCCGAGACATGGAAATCCTCGATCGTGCGATCAATCTGGGTCGAGACACTGGCATAATCTTCTCCGGGAAGGGAGCCACTGTCGGACCCGGCCAGAGGCGGAAAAGTCGTCGCCTTCAGATCGTAACTCGCAGTGACACTGGCTGAACCGGCCGCCCAGACGCTCCCGGAAAAGCCGAGTGTGAGCAGAACCACAGTAAACAGGAACATTCGGAGGCGTAACATGGGTTTTTCCCTTCTTTCAATGCAGATTGGTGCCTGCTATTCTTATCCCCGTGCCGCTTCCCGCAACTGCTCCACATCGCGAAGCGGCGGTTCGCCAAAAAGACGTTTGTAGTCCCGGCTGAAATGCGAAGCGTCCTCATACCCCACCTGAAAACCGGCCCGCGCCGCGTCGAGATCCTCGCCGAGCATGAGACGGCGCGCCTCATGAAGCCGCAGTTTCTTCTGAAACTGGAGCGGACTCATCGCGGTCACGGATTTGAAATGGTGGTGAAAACTCGACACGCTCATCCCGATCTCCCGGGCCATATGCTCGATCCGCAGCGGCTGGTCGAAGCTCTTGCGCAACAGTTCGATCGCCCGGGCAATACGATGCGAGGGTCCCCCGGCCACCACCAGATGACGAAGCCGATCCCCCTGTTCCCCCATGAGAAGCCGGTAGATAATCTCCCGGGTCACGAGCGGCGCCAGAACCCGGTACTCCGCCGGAGAATCCAGAAGCCGTACCAGCCGCACCACCGCATCGAGCAATTCCTCGTCCAGGGGACTCACATTCATGGCATTCAGATCCAGATCGCCCCGCGACTGGGGACGAGCGGCCTCGATCATGACCGACGTGATGAGCGAAGTGTCCAGATCGAGGCGAAGACCCAGGTAAGGCTCCTTCTCCGAGGCCTCAACAATCCGGGCCGTGACCGGCAGTCCGACCGACGTCAGGAGGTAATGCGCGGAATCGTACCGGTAGCGTTTCGTCCCCAGAAGCACTTCCTTGCTCCCCTGGGCAATCACGCAAAGAGCCGGTTCCTGAACCACATGAACGGGTTTCGTGGGGCAAGAGATTCGAAAAAGATGCAGCCCCGGCTGAGGTTCAAAAGCCCCCTCTTCCGACACAGCCCGCAGAATACGCTGAACCAGTTCGACCCGATTTTCTTGTGTTCTGGGGGCATCGCGTTCTATACTCGAATGAATGGCTGAACTCATATCCTTCTGGCTCGTTTCCAGCACGCGTTGACACTATTTGCAGGATCGTTCAAGGATCTTCCAGTAACGTTATACCACTTTGAGCACGAAGATGTCTATAATTTGATCGCCGGGTGAGAAAAGACATCCCGGCTCCCGGAAACGGTCTGGAATTTTGTTCAACACCGGACCGGCTCACCGCAGAGGGGGAAAAAACGCCACCCCAGGGAGAAATGAGAATGAGTGATCAGAACCCACCCATGCTGTACCGAAAAATGCCGAAAAACGGGGATGAACTCTCCATCCTGGGATTCGGGTGCATGCGCCTGCCGATGCTCGAGAGAAAGATAGACGAACCGCGGGCCATCCGCCAGATCCGCGACGCCATCGAACACGGCATCAACTACTTCGACACCGCCTGGCCCTACCATGCGGGCGAAAGCGAAATCCTCCTGGGCAAGGCCCTGCGCGACGGTTACCGCGACCGGGTCAAAGTCGCCACCAAACTCCCCTCCTGGATGATCAAGAGCCGAGCGGACATGGATCGGTACCTGAACACCCAATTAAAGAAGCTCCAAACCGACCACATTGACTATTATCTCCTCCATTCCCTGGACGGAAAATCCTGGGCCAATCTGGCACGACTCGACGTCCTGGAGTTCCTGGACCAGGCCCGGAAGGATGGACGCATCGTCAATCCCGGCTTCTCCTTCCACGGACTGGGAGAAGACTTCAAACCGATCGTGGATGCCTATCCCTGGATCTTCTGTCAGATCCAGTACAACTACCTGGACGAGGACTACCAGGCGGGAACGGCGGGGCTGGAATACGCCGCTTCAAAAGGCCTGGGCGTGATCGTGATGGAACCCCTGCGCGGCGGCAACCTGGGCCTCCCCACCCCGCCGCCGGCCATAGCGGCGATCTGGAACGAGGCCCCGGTACGCCGTACCCCGGCGGAATGGGCCCTGCGCTGGGTCTGGAACCGGCCCGAGGTCACGGTCGTTCTCTCCGGCCTGAATGACGAGGCGCACATCGCGGAAAACCGGACCATCGCGAGCACGGCTCACCCCAACAGCCTCTCCCCCGAAGAACTGGCCCGCGTGACACGCGCCGCCCGCACCTATCGGGAACTCGTGAAAGTCGGCTGCACCGGTTGCGGCTACTGCATGCCCTGTCCCTCCAATGTCATGATCCCCCTCTGTTTCGAGGAATACAACAAGATGCACCTGTTCGGCCCGGTCGAAGAAGCAAAATTCCGCTACGCCTTCCGGATGAGCGGCGAACTGGTGGACGGCCAGCCGGGATATGCCTCCCAGTGCGTCCAGTGCGGTTCCTGCGTGGAACAGTGTCCCCAGAATATCCCGATCCCGGACGTGCTGGCGCAAGTGGCCTCTGAAATGGAAGGACCCGACCTGATGGACCGGGTCGAGATCGCCCGGAAAATTTTCAAGGTCGAGGCCTGATACGGTCTTGACTGACATTCAGAAAGAAAAGGAAATAAAATGAGCAAGAAAGTGCTGATCATCTCCTCAAGCCCTCGGAAAGGGGGAAACTCCGACACCCTGTGTAACGAGTTCCAGAAAGGCGCGCTCGAAGCGAACCACGCCGTCGAAAAGGTCGTGCTGGCGGACCGGGAAATCCACTACTGTACCGGCTGTTATGCCTGCGGGAATACGGGGAAATGCGTTCAGAAAGACGACATGGCCCCGATCCTCGAAAGCCTCGTCGCCGCCGACGTCATCGTTCTGGCGACACCCGTTTACTTCTACACGATGTGTGCCCAGATGAAAACCCTGATTGACCGGACGGTCGCTCGCTATCTGGAAATCACCGGCAAAGAGTTCTATTTCATCCTGACGGCCGCCGTCACCAACAAGTCTGCCTTGAACCGCACGGTCGAGGAATTCCGAGGGTTCACCTCCTGCCTGAAAGGAGCAAAAGAAAAAGGGGTTCTCTACGGCACAGGCGCCTGGGAAGCCGGCGACATCGCCACCACGCCCGCCCTGAAACAGGCGTATGAAATGGGGAAGGCCGTGTAGCCTGCTCCAGGCATCCCCATACCGACAGAATAACCGACAACCAGCCAAGAGCCACAAACCCACAGGCTCGGGCAGAAAAACATCGAATCATGGAC
>DAOPYU010000382.1:0-4611 GCA_035353095.1 Candidatus Sumerlaeota bacterium
GGGAGAGGGGAGGGGGAATGGACGGGCGGGGGAATGGACGGGCGGAGGGAGGGAGATGAGGGGGGAGAGGGGTGGGACAGCGCAGAGGGGGCACTGGGGGAACGGAGAGAACCTGGGGTTACAGACTCAACAGTGCCCGGGCGTTTCCTGAAAAAATCTTCTCGCGGGCGGTGTCGGAAATGAGGAAGTTCCGCACGTATTCGATCTGATCGGCAATTTTTCCCCAGGGGGAATCGGTCCCGAAGAGGATACGGTCCTGGCTGTGGTTTTTCAGAATTCGGTGGAGGACTTCGGGGGGACAGTAGTCCATGCAGAGTGCGGTATCAATGTAAACGTCCCGGCCCAGAAGGGTTTGGGCAAATTCCTCGAACGCGTTCCATCCCCCCAGGTGCGCCAGCACCAGTTTGAGGCCCGGGAACGCGTCGAGCACGCGGGCAAAGCGGGAGGGGGCTGCGGTGGACAAGGGCCCGAACGCGATGTCGTATCCGGCGTGGGCGAGGACCACGAGGCCCGCCGCGCGTACGGCTTCATAGAGGGGGAAAACCGCCGGGTCGTCCGCTTCAAACTGCTGGTACATGGGGTGGATCTTGATGCCGCGGATTCCGGCCTGGATGATCGCTTCCAGTTCTTCGGAGACGGTCGGAGAGAATGGGTGAACGGAGGCAAACGGAATGATGCGATCGGAGGCGATCTGGAGGCACCAGTTCAGGATAGGCGTGGCCTGTGCGGGTTTGGTGGCGATATTGGCCACCACGGCCTGGTCCACGCCCTGAGCGTCCATGTGGCGCAGGAGGTCGGCCACGGTCCCATCCGTCTCGGCCCTCCAGTCAATGCCCGCCTCGAGCGAGGCGATCGCCTTGGGGGCCAGCCCGTCCGGGAAGGCATGTGTGTGAAAATCCAGTATCGGCATTTCGTGAGTGTTCCTTTCGGGGGTTACCGGGTCGTGCAAACCGGGAACCTGGAGATGGGTATTGAGGACGTGGCCTACTCGGAAAGAAGAAGTCGTCGGCGCGGTTTTCCTTCCGGTTCCACGGGATGAGGCAAGGGTTTTCGTGGGGATTTGGAGATGACGCCGGGCGTGGGAGAAACGGTCCCGGTTCCGGACGTGGATTTTGTGTCCGGGAGGGAGGCTTGTCCGAGTGGCTCGCGGGTCCCGGCCGATTTCAGTTGCAAGCGAGGAGGTGGAGCCACGTTTTCGCCCTTGCGCGGGTCCATCGGCCTGTTTTCCGGTAGTGCGGGCGTGGGGGAAGATTTGGCGGAAGAGGGCTTGGGCTGGGGCCAGGGGTCACGGTACTTGTCCGCAGGCTTGTGGGGCCAACCACTCAAGGTTCCGGACGGTCCGGGTTGTTTGTCCGTCCCCGTACCGGAAAGAGGGGGAAGGACGGGATCTGTCAGGACCGGTTCCGGGATTTCGGGTTGTTTTTCCCCGGCAAAGGTCCAGGCTTTGGGGGAGAAAATGCCATATTGCCTGAGCCAGGGGCGCAGATCTTCGCCCGCCGCCTGTTCCAGGGCTTTCAGGACATCCTCAAACGAGAGGGGAACCCGCCGGGGGCCGACGAATTTTGTGTTGGCATCGGCCAGCGTCAGGTTCTGGCGCAACGCCGCGACGTAACGCGCAAAGAATCCGGCGCCGCGCTCGCGCTCGAGTTCCACCAGCAGGCAGGTCCACTTGGCCGCACAGGTTTCCTCTTCGAGGGCCACCTGAGCGGGGTTGGCAATATTCAAGGCGTTGCCCTTGAAATCCATCTGGCGCCAGGAGGTGTTGAGGTGTTCGAGTCGGCGGGCAGCCGCCTCGTCGTAACCGGCGGCTCGCAGTCCCACCAGCCCCATCCAGTCGGAGAATCCCTGAGCCAGGGCCGAATTTCCCCCGCCCAGCAGCAGACTTCCCACGGCACAGCTGAGGACCTCCGCGCGTTGGGCGTCGTCGGCCAGGCCAGCCAGAACCACGAAGCCGTCATCCACGAAAGCGCCATTCTCCGCTCCCCGCACGCGGACCTCGAGGGTGCGTCCGAACCGTCGGACCGGTGCGAATTCGAGCGGGGAGGCGACCCCGAGGTAATTGGAGAAGACGGGCCAGATGCGTTGCCAGTCCGCGGCGGTTTTCGAGGTGGTTTCGCAGAGCGCTTCGATACAGCGGAACTGCGCGGTTTCGGTCTTGATCCGGACGGGCGGCAGGATCATGGGTGGGATGCGATGGGACGCGCGTTCGGACGAGGTCTGGGTCTGGTCCTGGCGGGCCAGCCAGCCGAGCCACCGCTCGATCAATTCCTTCTGCGCCTTTTCGACATTGCCGGCGAGGGCGGCCTCTTCGTCGCAGGTGGGGACAAACGGCAGGAACAACTCACGCGCCCCACAGGCGATCACCCGCCCCTCGCCGTAAAAGAACGCCCCCGTTACGGCGGCGCGCGGCAACTGGACAAGCAGGTCCACCTTGAGAATGTTGTCGGTGCTCAGCTGACTGTCAAAGAGCAGCAAGGACAGGGACTGGCGGAAGGCCAGGGCTTCCAGGTTGATAAAACGGTTCAGACGGTTCTGGGGATCGAAGATCGGGATTTCATACGCTTCGGTATTGGAGAAATAGACGCCGAATTCATTGCCGATCTGATTGGAGGCAAAGACACTGGGGGACAGGGGCCGCAGGTTTTCCCAGCGGTTCTGCACGAACTGTCCCTGATCCTGAATGCGTTGTGCCACGGGGCCGCTCTGGCCCACGAGCAGCAGTCCGCCCCCCTGGCCTACAAACCGTCGGATAGCCGTCAGTTCCCGGGCGGAATAGGGCAGGCGTTCGGTGTCGTTGGCGACGATCAACACGTCGTATTGGGCCAGGCGGTCGAACTCGATCGGTTCCAGCGAGACCGTCAGGACGTAGCCGTTTGACGGGAGCAGGCTGTACCAGCTGGGCAAGTCGAACGGCATGGCGCGCGATTCGTCACAGAAAATCCGGCAGGGAGGTGGCGCCGGGGTTTCCGCCGCATCCGGCAAGGTGGGAACCAGGAACAGGAGAATGATCAGGGGGCACAGGACAAGTATCGGGCACGCTTTTTCCCGTCTTCCCCCGAGGACCGGACGGTCTTGTCTGGACTTTCCGTGGACCTTCATCGCACAATCTCCCGTTTGCGCGACCCGCTACCGGCGCATGCTGACATTCGCAATCAATCCAAAAATCAGGTAATTGGTGGCCAGAAAGGAGCCCCCGTAGGTCACCAGGGGCAAGGGCAGACCCGTCTGAGGCAACAGGCGGGTGGACATGCCCACATTCAGGTACACATGCAACAACACAATGCTGATAAGCCCGCAGACCAGATAACGGCCAAAGGGATCTTCATTCAGAATGGCGATTCGGACCGCTCGCCACATGATCAGGAGGTAGAGTCCCAGCAGGCCCAGACAGCCCACCAGGCCGAACTGCTCGCCCAGGGAAGAAAACACAAAATCGGTCCAGAAGTCCGGCAGGAACTGCATGCGTGTCTGGGTGCCGTTGCGCCACCCCTTGCCGGTCAGCTGGCCGCTGCCCAGGGCCAGTTCGGCCTGATAGAGCTGGTAGTCTTTCTTCCGTTTCTCGATTTTGCTTTTCCGCGTTTCCGCCGCCGTTTCATTGCTCGCCGTTTCCGCCGCCGCTGCCGGTGTCTCCACCGTCGCGCTGTCGTTCGATCCGTAGAGAACCTGTTCGATTCCGGGCGGGTTCAGGATGTTGGCGATCGGGTTGATGGCCTCGGAGATGGGGCCCTTCAGGAAGACCTGGATGCGCGCCAGGGCGTACTGACGCATGAAGGGGACTTCTTTGGCGGTGGCCAGATAATACATTCCAATCACGACGACGATGAGGGAGACCACCACCGTGGGCCACACAATGCGCCAGGGCAGGCCGGCCACAAACAACAAGATGAAGGGGAGGGGCAGAAAGATGGCGGCGGAACCGAAATCCGGCTGAGCGCAGATCAGGATGACCGGCAGGGTCATCAGGACGACAGGCACGATGCATTCCCAGAGATTGGTCAAGTACTCATGCCGCCAGGCCAGCCAGTGCGACAGGACCAGGACCAATGCGATTTTGGCGAATTCCGACGGCTGGGCCCGCACGACTCCCAACCCCGGGACCGGCACGTCGAACCAGGAATAGGCCCCGTTGATCATCTTGGCGTATTCACCGGGGTTGAAACCGAAATGGTCGGCGCAAAACAGGACGAAGAGGGTGCCAATCAGAAACAGGTACGCGACCCACCCGAGCGCCTTGAGCCAGGAATAGGGGATCAGGACGGCCAGGGCAAAGACGGCCATCGAGATGCCCCACCAGCGGGCCTGGTCCGCCACTTTTCCCGCGACCTGACCGACCAGACCATAGGTCGCGCCGTCGAGTACCAGCAGGCCGAAGCCGGTTGCCGCCAGCACAAAGAGGAACAGCAGGTAATCGAAATGAAACAGATACCGTTGCAGCCAGCCGGGTTCGTGGGGAGTGTTGACTATCATCGGGTCACTCAGTCGCTATCAGGTTTTTCGACCGCGGATCATTTGTTCCTGCTTGATCTCGACCCCGATCGGGTGGTGCATCAGATACAGGGCCGCCAACAGGGCGGTGACGATGACCCCCGGCAGGTCCGTTCCCAGCGCCCA
>DAOPYU010000383.1:0-2297 GCA_035353095.1 Candidatus Sumerlaeota bacterium
GGCTGGTATAAATCCGCGCCTTTGGCGCTTACCGACTACCTTGAACCCATGCTTCTGGAAATCACCCGTCGGGTGTTTTCAAGGTGTTTGAATTCCAAGGGCTTATGGTTTCAACTGCGGTTTTTGGTTCATGCAATTAAGACGGGTCGCCTGTTTCTACTTCAGACTCCACGCGTCCTTCCACGGCACTTCGAAGCCCTTGTCCGTGAGGGTGATGGGGAGCCAGAGGTAGAGCGAATTTTGCAGGTCGCGCGGTTTCCAGCGGTCGCCCAGGAAGATGAACGTGCCGGGCTTCTCCACCACAGGGAGAATGAAGGCACTCTGTCCCCCGAATGTGATCTCCGCCTCGGGGCCGCGACACGGGTTGTCGAGTTCGGTCCAGGGACCCAGAATGGAATCGGCCACGGCCGAGCGGGCCGCGTTGGGCGCCCAACCGGTACACCCGGAGGCCATGAGGTAATAGCGCCCTTTGTGTTTGAAGACCGCCGGGGCTTCCATCGAACGCCCCTCGAACACGCGCGCGAAACGGTCCGTGGGTTTGAGGTAATCGTCCGACAGGAGGACGATGTGCATCGTGGCGTTGTTTTCCGAGGCATGGAAGAGGTACGCCTTGCCGTCGTCGTCCATGAAGACGGTCATGTCACGGCTCATCGAGTTGTTGGGACGGAAGCTGCCGAGGTACTGGAACGGTCCGGTGGGGGAATCGCTCACCGCCACCCCGGCGCGCGCGAAGGAATAATCCTCGGAGTCCACGTGCATCCACATGACGAACTTCTTTGTCGCCTTGTTGTAGAGTACCTTGGGCCGTTCGATCACCTTGCTCTTGTGGAGCTCGTGCTTCGGGTCATTCTGGACGGAAGGCAGGGCCACCCCTTCGTTCTTCCAGTTGTAGAGGTCCTTCGAGGAATAGCACGACACCCCCGCCGCCTCGACGCGCGTGCCGCCCCAGCCGCGGTTGCTCTCGGGTGTCCAGGTTTTGCCGATTTTGAGTTCGCCGTACCAGTAGTAGGTCCCTTCGTGGTACAGAACGCCGCCGCCGTGGGCGTTGATCGGTTTGCCGTCCGTGTCGTTCCAGACCTGTCCGGGCCGGAATTCCGACAGCGCGGGGGCGTCCGCCGCAAAGGTCGGAAGGGTGAACACCGCAAGCGCCAGCAGGGCCAGAAAGATCGTCGTTCCCCGGCTCCCGTCTTTCAAAATGAACTTTGAAGTTCTTTCCATGATTAAACCCCTTCCTTCCCCGACAAAGATGTCCCCCGAAATTCCGAAATTCTGGAAATTTCCTATCGAAACCCCAGAAAGATTGAACCGCTTTCTATCACCACGAAAGACACGAACCACACGAAAACCGCTTCCTTTCGTGTATTTCGTGCCTTTCGTGGTTTACAGTTCGGTTGCGGTTTCGCACTTCCAGTTCCCCCGGTGTTACCGGTTGAAAACCTCGAGCCCCCGCCCCTGCGCGATGAGCGAGGTGTAGGTTTCCAGCCGATGATTGGTGGCCGGGTCGGTCAGATCCACCGTGCGGCGCTCTTCGGCGGAGAGGTAGGCGGCCTGACACAGGCGCGTGATCTCGAGCCCGTACTCGACCCCGAGGAAGGCGTCGCGACCCTCCAGGAAGGCGTGGCGCACGTCCACCAGTTCGTCCACATACCCGAACAGGTCGGCCTCGTTGGGCTGGACGGGAATCAGACCGCGCGAAGCGGTGGCCTTCTCGATGGCCGTCTCGGCATTGGCGACAGCCGAAGCGGCCGCGTCCCCCACAAAGACTTCGAGGGGCGACTTGAGCGAGTTGATCTCGAAGGCATACCCCGGCCCCATGCCGTCCATGTAGATGCGCAGCCCCTGCTTATCGTACATCCACGACGTGGTGAACTGGCCCTGTACCCGCTGGCCGGTTTCCGGGTTGCGGAAGGTGATGAGACCGGTACAGAAATCCTCGGCGGGCGTTTTGGAATAGTCCACCCCCATGCGATTCAACAGATCCTGACGCGGCCCCGGCTGTCCCCATTTCAGGAGCGAGGTCTCGGCCATCACCGACACGGGTTCGAGGAAGGTAACCGGTTTGCCAACCGGAGTCAGGAGGTACCACGCGACGGCGATGCTGTGGCAGGCCAGGTCAGAGAGCGCGCCGCCCCCCTGGCGCGTCGGGTCCCAGAACCAGGGGTTGTGGGGACCGGCGTGTTCCTCGGACGTACGGACAATGGACATCGGGCCCATCGCCATCTGTTGGGGCGTGAGCTGCGAGATGGCGTTGCGCACGCACTTCATGTGCAACTGGTTTTCGAGGTAGGCGGTGGGCA
>DAOPYU010000383.1:2397-4607 GCA_035353095.1 Candidatus Sumerlaeota bacterium
CAGACGGCCGTCAGTTCCACATTGCGCACCCAGCGAAGCGCCTGAATCTGAAAACGCGAGATGAATCCCGCCCCGATGAACCCCACTCTCAGTTTTTCCATCTGGTCTCTCTCCTTTAGGGCGAATGATCGCCCAGGTCTTGACGGACAAGCCGTATAACGAGTTTTCTTCCCGTCTTCGCACCTTATTCCGATTCGCAAATCACGCGAAATCCGACGTTATAGACGCGCTGGTACGGCCGGTAGGCCAGTCGGAAATCGGACGCGGCGCGCCGGGGCCGGTCGTACCAGGAACCGCCCCGCACGACGTAACTGCCGGGCGTGGCCGGAGCATTCAGAACATCGGAGACCGGGTCGGAAGGCATTTGCGTACGCGTCCACTCCCAGACGTTCCCATGCATGTCATAAAGCCCCCACGGGTTGGGTTTGAACAACCCGACCGGTGAGGAGACCCGTTGTTTGTCGTTGACGCTTTCAATCGCAGGCCGCCAGAGGTGAACGGCGTAGTGGGGCAGTTTCCACGGTTCATAGGTGCCCACCACGCGGAACGCCGCGTCGGCCAGATTGGCATACGGCGCAAAATCGGTGTCCAGCCCGCCAAACCAGAGGGGCGTGGTGGAACCGGCCCGGCAGGCGTACTCCCACTGATTCTCGTCGGGCAACACGAAATGCTCACCGGTCTTTTCGCTCAACCACTTGCAGAATTCCTGCGCGCGTTCCCACGACACCCGGCAGACGGGCTGCTTGGGACCGTTGAGGGGGAATCCCCGTTCCTCGATGCTGAATTGCAGAAAATCGCCATTTTCGAGCCGGCTGTCATGTTTCGGGTCGAAGCAGGCGTATTGCTCGTTGGTAATTTCGGTGACCCCCATCCAGTAGGGTTTTTCGGTAGTGATCCGGCGTTTTGAATCCGGAATTTCCACGGAACCGGACGGAATCTGAACCAGGTCCAGTTGGATGGCACCCGGCAGGGTGACGGTCCGGTGCGGCTGGGAGACGGAAGGCGGTGGGGAGGCGGGCACGGACGCGGTAGTAGAAACCGTGGAATTCCCCGGCGCCGGAGCGGCCTCGGCAACGGCCTGCTGAGGCTCGCCGAACTTGGGAACCGGCAGATCCGGGATACTCTCGGGATCTTCATCTATGTTCCCGTAACGCGCGAGCAAGGCCCGCCGACGCGCGCGAACCGGATCCACTTTCGCCGAGCCGACAATTTCCGTCCAGGTGCCATGCGCGGGCGCGCCCAGGTCTATCCAGGTGACAAGGCGATCCCACGCTTCGGCATTCAGGCGGACGTTGTGGTGTCCCTTGCGGAGCATCTGGACGAGTTCAGAGGTGTCGGCATGAACATCGCCCGGCGTGAGGAGGTGCATGTCCCCTTCCATCGTGGTGGTCCGGACATAACACCGTAGCACCAGATAAGATGGCGTGAAGACCGTCCCTTCACGGAAGGTGGGGTCGGGCGCCGGCGGATGGATGGGAGGCAACGCCCGCAGGTCCGGAATCTTCTTGTCCTTGGCGCCGTCGTGACACGACACACAATAGTGGTCAAGCACGGGCTGCACTTCGCGGGAAAAGGCAAATCCGCGCGTGGGCCCGTACCACGGCTTGATTTCCGCGGGCGCCTCGCGCAGAGCCTGCGAGGGCCGCGTGACGGGTCCGGAATTCTGACGCTCGTGGCACCCGACACAGGAGACGGTTTCACCCGGCATCGCGGTCAGCCAGCTGCGCATAAGTTGGAGCGCCTTGCCTTCGCCGTCAAGCGGCTGGACCGAAATGGGGGTGTTCGCCGGGACACGAAAGAGGGCCGAACCGTCCTCTTTGACCGGCACCGTTCCCAGCACGCGTTTGATGTCCCACGGTCCGTCAAGACCCACCCGGTTATTCTGGCCTCCCATCCCGTGGTACGAGAAATGGTACGTGAAAAGACGCAGTTGCTTGACGGTACCTTTGGGAATCCCCGCCAGGCCTGGCCCCGCATAGATGTCGGCCAGATAGACCTGGCCGTCCTTGCGCGCGAGGTCCACTTTGGACGGAATGACGGGCGGACGCTTGACCGATCGCAACGGAATCGGCTCGAGCAACGCGTAGTCCGGAATCTCCTTGATGAGGACCCGGTTGTCGAACACGTCCACCAGGTAGAGGCCCCAGGGCGCCTGGGCGTCGGGCTGGCTGGCGACCAGGAAGTACTTGCTGCTGAGCGGATAGGGGTGG
>DAOPYU010000384.1:0-4598 GCA_035353095.1 Candidatus Sumerlaeota bacterium
TGCAAAGGACGACGTAGCGCGGCTTGGGGTAGGTGTCGTGCCAGTAGTCGCGTGCCTGGTCGTAGTGGAGGGCGAGGTTGGCCCCGCGCTTCTTCATCTCGATGAGGACCCGGGGGGACCAGAGGAGGTCGGCAAAACGGGTGCTTTTGTCGCGGGCGCGCACACGCGGTTCGAGTTCCGCCCCGGCTTCTTTGTACCCGGCATGGCCGAACCCCTGAAAGAGCCGGTCGAGAAAAACCTGCGCCTCTCCCTTTTCGTCGCCCTTGAGGTTCGCGACGTACTGGACAAACTTTTCGAGGGCTTCGCTGCGGATGTCGGACATCGAATTTCCTTCGGATTCTGAAATAAGAAATGAGGGCTTGAAATCCTGACAATTCGGCTCGCCGGGTCTGTCCCGAAACACAAACCAAACGGGCATACAGGAAAATCGCAGAAAGCGAATGGACGGTCAAGAGCATTCCGAATCTATTTTATGGGCATTTCCGGTTTTTTTCCGCGTTTTTGTTGACTTGTCCGCGACTTCCCCCTACGATGCGGAATGTCTTGTTCCCTGGAAATGGCCGGGAGAGAGGGGGGGTAAAGTCCTTTCGGCGGTCGTTCCCGGAACCGGACAAACCCTGAGAACGCAGCTTTGGAGGCGAAAAACGATTATGGCGATCACGATCACCCTTCCCGATGGGTCTCAACGCAGTCTGCCCGACGGCGCGACGGTGCTGGACCTGGCACAATCCATTGGCGCGGGCCTGGCGCGCGCCGCGCTGGCCGGACAGGTCAACGGTACGCTGTGCGACCTGACCACCCCGCTCACCGACGGCGCCCAGGCGGCCATCGTGACCGACAAGAGCCCGGAAGGCCCCCAGATCCTGCGCCACACCGCCGCCCACGTGCTGGCCATGGCGGTCAAGCGCCTCTATCCCGAGGCGAAACTGGAAGACGGCCCGGCCACCGAAGGCGGCTTCTTCTACGATATCCAGATGCCCGTCAGTATCGGCCCCGACGAACTGCCCGCCCTCGAAAGCGAGATGGAGAAGATCGTCGCAGAAAACCTGCCTCTCACGCGTCGCGTGTTGAACCGCGAGGAGGCCATCGCCTTCTTCACCCAGCGGAGCGAAACCTTCAAGGTCGAGACGATTCAGGACCTGCCCGCCGACGCGGTGATTTCGGTCTATGAAATGGGCGCGTTCGCCGACCTGTGCCGCGGGCCGCACCTGCCGCGGACCGGCCTGGTCAAGGCGTTCAAGATCATGAGCCTGGCGGGCGCATACCGCAAGGGCGACGCCACGCGCGAGCAGCTCGTGCGGTTCCACGGCATCGCCTTCCCGGACAAGAAGCAGATGAAGGAATACCTCGACCTGATCGAGGAGGCGAAGAAGCGCGACCACCGGCGCATCGGCCAGGACCTCGAACTCTTCAGCTTCCACGACGAAGGCCCCGGGTTCCCCTTCTTCCACGCCAAGGGGACGATTCTCTACAACACGCTCCTGGCCTTCATGCGCGAGGAACTCGACAAGCGCGGTTACACCGAGATCCGCACCCCCATGATCCTCAACGAGGAACTCTGGCACCGCAGCGGCCACTGGGACAACTACCGCCAGAACATGTACTTCACCCGCCTCGACGAGCGCGACTATGCCGTCAAGCCGATGAACTGCCCCGGCGGCCTGCTGGTCTATCGCGCCCTCCGGCACAGCTACAAAGAACTGCCCATCCGCGCCGCCGAGTTCGGCCTGGTCCACCGCCACGAGCTCTCGGGCGTACTCCACGGCCTCTTCCGGGTGCGCTGCTTCACGCAGGACGACGCCCACATTTTCTGTACCCCCGATCAGTTGATCACCGAGATTGACAACATCATCGAACTGGTCCTCCACGTCTATCGCGTCGCCGGGTTCGACGACGTTCACATTGAACTGAGCACCCGCCCGGACAAGAGCATCGGGTCGGACGAGGTGTGGGAACTGGCCACGTCGGTGCTCCAAAAGACGCTCGAACAGCGGGGGATTAATTATCAGCTCAACCCGGGCGACGGCGCGTTCTACGGCCCGAAGATTGATTTCCACATCAAGGACTGCCTGGGCCGCTCGTGGCAGTGCGGCACCATTCAGGTGGACTTCTCGATGCCCGAGCGCTTCGACCTCTCCTACATCGGCGCCGACAGCGAAAAGCACCGTCCGGTCATGGTCCACCGCGCCATCTTCGGCTCGATCGAGCGGTTCCTCGGCATCCTGATCGAACATTACGCGGGCAATTTCCCGCTCTGGCTCGCCCCGCAACAGGTCCGCGTCCTCTCGCTCACCGGCGACCAGGGCGAGTACGCCGACCAGATCGTCGCGCGCCTGAAAGCCGCCGGCCTGCGCGCCGAGTCGGACAACCGGCCCGAGAAGATCGGCAACAAGATCCGTCAGGCCGAGGTGGACAAGGTGCCCGCCATGCTCATCGTCGGGAAAAAGGAACAGGAAGCGGGCGCGGTCAGTGTGCGCCGCCACGGCAAGGGCGACACGGGTACGGTGGCGCTGGACGCCGCCATCGCGACCCTGGTCGAAGAGTCGCGCAGCCGGTTGAAAGAACCGGTCTGAGCGGGATTCTGGAATGTTTTCACAGTCCTCCCCTGTCAGCCCTCGGAAGAGAACCCTTTCGAGGGCTGATTTTTGTGACCCTCTTTCCCTTGAGATTGACATCGGGAAAGGGATGCTTTACGGTGGAAGACTCTGCACTGCGGTATCGGTTGCCAGAGAAGGGATAATTTCCGCATGGCTTGTCTGCGTGTCGAAAACCTCACCAAAGTTTTCCCGAAGGATGTGTGGGCCCTTCGGGACGTCTCGCTGGAACTGGGGAACGGCGAACGCGTCGCCCTGTTGGGGGCGCCCGGGTCGGGCAAGACCACACTGGTGCGAATGATCGCCGGACTCGAAGAGATACCCGAGGGGCGGATCTTCCTGGGCGACGAGGACATCACCGACCTGCCGCCCACCCGGCGCAACATCGCCACCCTGTTTCACAACTACGCGCTGTATCCGCACCTGACCGTGTACCGCAGCCTCGGCTACGGACTGCGGCTGCGCGGGGTGGCCAGGGACGAACTGGATCGCCGGGTGCGCGAAGCCGCGCAACTGCTGGGCGTTGCCGACGTGCTCGACCGCAAGCCCGACTCGCTGTCGGGCGATCAGCGCCAGCGGGTGGCGCTGGGCCGTTCGCTCGTCGCCAAGCCCGCCCTCTGGCTCCTCGACGAACCGTTCCTCGACCTGGACCCGCAGCTGCGCCGGGAGATGCAGGCCGAGATCGTCCGGCTGCAGGCAATCCTCTCCCTGACGATGTTGTTCGTAACACGCGATCCGGCCGAAGCCCTGGCGGTGGGCCAGCGGCTGGTGGTGCTGGACAAGGGCGTGGTGCAGCAGGTGGCCACGCCGCAGGAACTGCGCGAGTCGCCCGCCAACCGGGTGGTGGCGGACCTGCTGGGGATCGCCGGAGGGGGGGAAAACCGGGTCATCATCCCGGGCCGGGCGCCCCGCAAGTGACAACTCCACGGGAAACGCCCCGGTGGAGTGAGGACAGGATTCGAAAGGCCGCCAGATCGGCCTTATCATAGAACAACCAAACGATCCCGAATGAGGAAAGGAAAGAACGAACATGTCGAAATTGGCGGAAGGATTCCGGGGGAAAGCGCGCGCGCTGAAGAAGACCATCTGTCTGCCCGAGGCGCGAGACGACGCGCGGACCCTGAAGGCCGCGCGGATTTTTGCCGACGAAGGGCTGGGAACCCCGTTGGTGGTGGGTTCGGAAGCCGAACTGGCCCAGGCGGCCCAGAAGGCCGGGGTCTCACTCGAGGGAATCCGGCACATCGGCATGGATACGTTCGATCGCCTCGATGAAATGGTCGCGTTGTATCAGAAGATCCGGGCCAAAGAGAATCTGACCGTCGAGCAGGTCAAGGACCTCTTCCGGGACCCGCTCTGGTTCGGCGCCATGCTGGTGCGCATGGGCGTGGCGGACGGCATGACCGCCGGCGCCCTGAACACCACGAGCAACGTCCTGCGCGCTTCGATCAAGTGCATCGGCACGCGCGAGGGGCTCAAGACCGTCTCGTCGTGCTTCCTGATGATCCTGCCCGAACCGACGTATGGCGCAAACGGGGCCCTGATTTTCAGCGACTCGGGCGTGATCCCCGATCCGACCCAGGAGCAGCTGGTGGACATCGGCCAGGCCGCCGCCGATTCGTGCCGGCAACTGATCGGCGTCGAGCCGGAAGTCGCGTTCCTGAGTTTCTCGACCAAGGGAAGCGCCAAGCACGCCGACGTGACCAAGATGGCCGAGGCCGCCAAGGCCCTGGCCGCGCGCTGCCCCAACCTGAAAGTGGACGGGGAATTGCAGGGCGATGCAGCGCTGGTGCCGAGCGTGGGCCAGTCGAAAGCCCCGGGCAGCCCGGTGGCCGGACGGGCCAACACCCTGATCTTCCCGGACCTGGGCGCGGGCAACATCGCCTACAAACTGGTCCAGCGCCTGGCCAAGGCGGAAGCCTACGGCCCGATCCTCCAGGGACTGAGCCTGCCGGTCAACGACCTCTCGCGCGGCTGCTCGACCGACGACGTCGTCCAGGTGGCCTG
>DAOPYU010000385.1:0-4591 GCA_035353095.1 Candidatus Sumerlaeota bacterium
CGCCCCTCCGGGGCTTGAACATATTTTCGCTTTCTTCCGGGGGTTCCCTTCGGTCACCCCCGGCTACTGACTGTTGCCCCCTCCGGGGGCTGAAAACCTCAAAAAATTCGATCTTCTCAAATCCTTCATGTGTAAGGTTGAAGAATCAAGGTCAATCAACGCTCCCGAGAAAACGGTGGAAATTGGGGCGGGATCGCGGTAGAGTGGTCTGCTCTGCTTCGGTTGCGCTTGTAAATTTCATGCGTCCGGGCAGTTATTTCGCCAGATCGCCCCGATAACGCGTGTACCCACAGCCTTTTCCATCCGGGCCCGGGGGGAGGCGGTTTTCGGGCCAATGGCCGCGATGATCCCAATTGATCCGTCTATGAACCGGTCCCTGCATGATGATCCGTTTCCCTTTTTCGAGGAGACATCTCCCGTTCCTGCGACCGTTATCTCTTAACCGATGAAAGAATGATAGAACCATGACTTTTTCCGCCAATTTTCAAGTGGACCCGCGCCTGGCCGCCCTGCTGGGAGAGAACTACCGTTCTCTCGAGAAAGCGCTGAAAGAACTGATCGATAACACCTGGGACGCCAATGCGGAAACCGTTTCGATTTCGCTCCCCGACCTCTGGGAGAAAGGCCCGATCGTCATCCACGACGACGGGACCGGCATGACCGAGAAAGAGGTGCGGAGCGACTATCTGGCCATCGCCAGCCCCCGCGCCTCGCGCAAGGGGAAATACACCCCCCTGAAGAACCGCCGGGTCAAGGGACGCAAAGGCATCGGGAAATTCGCCGGTCTGGTCATGGCGGGAGAAATGAAGATCGAAACCCGCCGAAACGGACAGTTCACCACCCTCGAGATCTCGAAACAGGCCATTCTGGAGGCCCAGGGCGACCTCGAACAGGTCACACTCCCGCTGGTTTCACTGTCCTGCGCCCCCGAGGAACACGGCTCGACCATCACCCTTTCACAACTCAACACGCGCTTCAACCTGCCCAGCGCGGAAAAACTCGAAGAAATTCTGGTCTGCGAATATGGCCGGGAACAGGACTTCACTATTTTTCTCAACGGCAAACGCCTCACGTCCCACGCATTACCCGGTGAAACCTTCACCCCGGAAACCGACATCGAGGACGCCGGCCACATCCGTATGTCCTTCACGATCATGAACGAACCCGCCGGCGCCCGCAAGGCGGGCGTCGTAACCCGGGTGGCGGGGAAAACCGTCGGGGCGCCCAGCTTCTTCGGGCTGGAAAACAACAGCGCCCTCCCCCGCCGGTTCCTGAACCGCATCGTCGGCGAGATCGAGGCCGACGGCCTGGAACAGGACGTCACGGCGGACTGGGACACGTTTCTCGAAGGGAGCAAGGCCTGTCTGCGCCTTCAGGAATTTGCCGCGCAGGAACTGCTCAAGGCGGCGGAGGGCGTTCTGAACCGAGAAGTGAAGGCCTCGCGGACCCGGGTCGAGCACAAGAGCGCCGCCCGGCTCGAAACCCTCCCCCTGCACCAGCGGCCCAACGCCAAACACGCCTTGGACACCCTCCTGCGGCGGTTCCACGGCGAACCGGAAAACCGGCTTGACGCGATGGTGAACCTGGCGCTCGATCTGGTCGAGAACGATCCGGCGGCCACGGCCTGTCAGGCCCTGCGGCTCCCCGGATCGGACAATTCAAAAGCCCTTTCCGACGCCCTGCGCGAATACGGCGATTTCGAGAAAAGCGTCCAACTCAGCCAGATCGCCACGCGCCGGACGTTCCTGGACCGGTTCGAGCAGTTGATCCAGAGTCCCCGGACCGAAACGGGGCACCTGCGCGCCACTCTCGAGCGCAACCTCTGGCTGCTCGGACCCGAGTACAGCCTGCTGGTGGCCAACCACACCTCCGAAATGCTTTTGAACCGGTACGCCGACAAGCGGTTTGGCCGGACCCGCAGCGGCGCCGGAACAACCTCGCTCATCCTGGCCACCGACGAGACGGGGTACCACCTGCTGATTGATTGCCAGCCGCCCACGTCGAAACTCACGAACGCCGCGCGCGACCAGGTGGCCCGGTACCAGACCGATCTGTCCACGCGCCTGGGACCGGTGGAGGCGATTCTCCTCACCGGCGGTCGCCCGACCGAACCGGGAGACAATTCGGAAGATTCCGACCTGACCTGCCTGACCTACGCCGGGCTGGTCAAACAGGCCCGCCAGCGCTTCGCCTGGAGCGAACGCGAACTGGCGGCCCAGCAAACCCAATAAGGAACCAGAGCCTCTCCCCTGTCCCCCCGACAGGCCACCGGCTCGCGCGATCATGATCTCGCTCATCGACATTCAACTCAGCTTTGGCGGACGGGAAATCCTGCGCGGCGTCACGCTGAACATTCAGGAGGGCGAATGCCTGGCCCTCGTCGGGCCCAACGGGTGCGGCAAGTCCACCCTGTTGCGCGTTCTGGCCGGAATCGAACACGCCGACAGTGGGGAAATCCGCCTGCCCAACCGTGCCACCGTGGGCTACCTGCCCCAGGAGGCCAACCTCGAAAACAACCATTCGCTCGAGGACGAACTGCTCGAGGCCTACACGGAAGTGCGCGCCGCCCTGCGCGAGATGCAGGAACTCGAACACCAGATGGCCGAGACCGCGCCCGACTCGCCCGAGCACGAGCGCGCCCTGCGCCGATACGCCGAGTGCTCGCACCTCGTCGAGCACCAGAACGGTTACGCCCTCGAGTCGCAGGTGCGCCGGGTGGCGTCCGGTCTGGGGTTCCGGCCCGAGGACTTCAGCCGCTCCTGTCTCGAATTTTCCGGCGGGTGGCAGATGCGCATTCTGCTGGCCAAACTGCTCCTGCGCCTGCCCGATGTCCTCCTGCTCGACGAACCGACCAACCACCTGGACCTCGAGTCCACCCTCTGGCTCGAAAACTGGATCAAAAACTGCGGCCGCACCGTCCTGCTGGTGACACACGAGCGCGCCACGATGGACCGCCTGGCCGACCGCATCGTGTGCCTGGGCCAGGGAACGGCGGAAATCTACCCGGGCGACTACTCGAAATACCTGCAACAGAGTCAGGCCAAGCGCGACGCCCAGTGGACCGCCTATGAACAACAGAAAAAAGAGATCGAGGCGTCCGAGGCGTTCATCCGCCGGTTCCGCTACAACGCCAACCGCGCCTCGCTGGTCCAGAGCCGCATCAAGTTGCTCGACAAGGTCGAGCGCCTCGAACCGCCGTTCCACCCCACGGCGATCCACTTCAAGTTCCCCGAAGCGCCCGAGAGCTACCGCGACGTGCTGACGCTCGAAAACCTGGGCCATTCCTACGACGGAACGCCCGTTTTCCGAAACCTGAACACCACCATTTATAAAGGGGACAAGGTGGGCCTCGTGGGCGTCAACGGCGCGGGCAAGTCCACCCTGCTGCGCATTCTGGCGCGTCAGGCGCGCCCCACCGAGGGGCGGTGCGAGCACGGAGGACGCGTGCGCAGCGCCTACTTCGCCCAGTACGACCTCACCTCCCTGGCCTCGGACATGTCGCTCCTCGAAGCCATCGAGCGCAACGCCCCCACGGGCGAGGCGGGCCGGTCGCGCGACCTGCTCGGCGCGTTCCTCTTCACCGGCGAAGCGGTCGAGAAACCCCTGCGCGTCCTCTCGGGCGGCGAACGCACCCGCTTCCGGCTGGCGCAGATGCTCTTCAGCCCCGCCAACCTTCTCCTGCTCGACGAACCGACCAACCACCTCGATATCACTTCGCGCGCCACGGTCGAGGAGGCCCTGCGTTCCTACCAGGGCACCGTCGTCATCGTTTCGCACGACCGCGTGTTCATGGAACGCGTCACCACCCGTATCCTGGAACTCGACGGCGGCGTCCTGCGCGAGTTCCCCGGGTCCTACGGCGACTACCTGACTTACAAGGAAAGCCTGACCGCCGAGCAGTCGGGCGATTCGTCCGGCGCGGGCGCGGCCTCGGGGAAGTCCGCCCCGGTGGCGTCTTCGTTACGGAAAGCGCCCGGAGCCCCCGGAGCCGCCTCCCCCACCGCCCGACGCGCCGACAACCTGTCCGACAAGGAAATGCGCCAGCTCGACCGCGAACAACGCAAGGAACGCAGCCGCCGGCGCAAGACCATCGAGCGGCGCATCGAACAGATCGAACAGGAGATCGAAACCCTCGAGGCGCGCATCGCCGAACTCGACACCCTCATGGCCGACCCCGCCGTCGCCGCCGACTACCCCCGCCTCGCCCCCCTCACCCAGGAACGCGCCGAAGCCTTGGAAAAAACAACCCAACTCATGGAAGAATGGGAAACCCTCGGGTTGGAACTGGAAGCCATTCCTGAGGGGGAGGGGTGAGGAGACGGATCGGCTGATATCGATCGTGAGGGAATGACAGGGAAAAAACCGATAGCGGATGAATTCGGGAGGGTGTCAGCCGATTTCCACCCGATTTCTCGATTTCAACTTCACGTTACGGCTTTTTCTTGAGAAGCCCCTTCACCACTTCATCCATCTGCGGGGGAAGGTACACATAGACATCCACCTTTGTGTCGTCCGACCAAGTGGGGTTGGCCTCTTGGGATTCGAAGATAATGCTCCCGGACCCCAGATTCGAATTCGCATGATACTGTGG
>DAOPYU010000386.1:0-4581 GCA_035353095.1 Candidatus Sumerlaeota bacterium
CTTTTCGCGTCTTTCGCGGTTTTTTCTTTTGGTTGCGGCTTCGCTGCGCCAGGTCGTGAGTGTCCCTCTAAAAATTTCCTGCGAAACCATGGAAGAATCTGGTGGAGGTGAGTACCGAACCGTCCCCGGCGGCGGATTGTCGCGGTACAGAAGGGAACCTTCCACCTCGATATGAGCCGCAGGCAGTGCGGGGATCGTGCCGATCTATCGCGAGAGCATCCACGGTCAGATGCTGGACTCGATGGTTTCTTCCTGGCGCGATGCGAAGGACACCTTCGCGATGCTGCGCTGGTTTCTGTGGCTCGGCCCGCGTCCGGGGGATAACCCGCAAATCCGACAGGGATATCGTCCGTTCAAACTCCGTCCACATTCGTCCAGCGGGTCCTTTGGGTCCCCCTCGCCCCCCTCCCAGCGGGATAAACCGTGTTGTTTTTGTTGTATTTTAGAGACCGGAACGCTACAAAGGAGATTCCCGATTGCTGACGCAGGAGGCACGGGGCCCCCCAGGGGGCGATTTGGGGTCCGCCAAGCGGACGGTCCGGAGTGTCCCGGTGACACTCCTTCAGGAAAGGAAGAAGGTAGAATGCTCGACATCCAGTTGTTTCGGAACGAACCTGAACGGGTGGCCAGGGGGTTTGCGGCCAAGGGGATCAATCCAGCCGAGGTGGACCGGGTGCTCGAACTCGACGCCAAACGGCGCGATTGCACGTTTCAGACCGAGGTGCTCAAGAAGGAGCGCAACGAGGCGTCGAAACAAGTGGGCAAGATCGTGAAGGAAGGCGGCGACGCCGAACCGATCAAGGAGCGGATGCGCATCGTCGGGGATGAAATCAAGCGACTCGACGATGAGTTGAAACAGGCGAACGAGGATTTGCAGAACCTGTTGTTGCGTCTGCCCAACCTGCCGCACGAGTCGGCCCCGGTGGGGCGGACGGAAGAAGACAACGTGGTCGTCGGCCACTGGGGCCGGAAACCGGTCTTCGACTTCGAACCGAAAGCGCACTGGGACCTGGGGGCGGCGCTCGATATTCTGGACCTCGAACGGGGCGCGCGGCTGTCGGGGAGCGGTTTCATGGTGCTCAAGGGCAAGGGCGCCAGGTTACAGCGGGCGCTGATCAACTACATGCTCGATTTACATGTCGAGCAACATGGTTACACCGAGACGCGGGTGCCGTACCTGGTCAACCGGGCGACGATGACCGGCACGGGCCAGCTGCCCAAGATGGAAGAGGATATGTACCTCGCCGTCGAGGACGATCTGTTCCTGATTCCGACGGCGGAAGTGCCCGTGACGAACTTCCACGCGGGCGAGATCCTGAGCGGCGCCGAATTGCCCAAAACGTATGTCTGTTACTCCCCCTGCTTCCGCCGCGAGGCGGGCGCGGCGGGCAAGGAAACGCGCGGCATGAGCCGCGTGCATCAGTTCGACAAGGTCGAGATGGTGCGCACGGTGCTGCCCGAGGAATCGTACCAGGAAATTGAAGTTCTACGCGGCCACGCCGAAGCGGTGTTGCAGTCGCTCGGGTTGTGCTATCGGATTCTGTCGCTCTGCTCGGGCGACATGAGTTTCGCGGCGGCGAAGTGCTACGACCTCGAAGTGTGGGCGCCGGGAATGGACCGGTATCTCGAGGTGAGCTCGTGTTCGAACTTCGAGGATTTCCAGGCGCGGCGCGCGGGGATCCGCTTCCGCCGCGAAGCGGGATCGAAACCGGAGTTTGTCCACACGCTCAACGCGTCGGGCGTGGCCTTGCCGCGCCTGATGATCGCGCTGATGGAATGCGGCCAGCAGGCGGACGGTACGATAGCCCTGCCCGAGCCGCTGTGGCCCTACATGGGGTGTCAGAAAATCGGATAAATGATTTTTTTGACAAAGATTGCATGGCCAATGGAGTCTCATAGAAGGCGGATGTTCTAGCCCGTCTGAGAGAAGTCGTGCGAGACGGAGAAGCGATGGATCTGCGCGACAAGGTCTGCCTGGTGACGGGCGCGGCGCGACGGGTGGGACGGGTGATCGCACTCGAACTGGCGCGGCGTGGCGCGCGGGTCGTCGTGCATTACCATACGTCTCATGCCGAGGCGCTGGAAGTGGCGGCGGAATGCACCCGCCTGAGCGGTGGACGCGAGGCGCTGGCGCTGGCGTGCGATCAGGCGGATACCGAAGCGATTGACCGATTGGTGGCCGAAGTGGAGACCCTCTGCGGGCGGGTGGACGTGTTGGTGAACAATGCGTCGGTCTTCCGGGCCATGTCGTTTCTCGACATGACGCGTGCGCAGTGGGACACGTTGCTTGCGGTGAATCTGCGGGGACCGGCGTGGTTCTGCCGGGCCGTGGCGCGCGGCATGGTGGCGCGCGGCTCGGGGGTGATTGTGAACGTGGCGGACGCCATGGCAGACCAGCCGACACCGCCTTTCGTGCCTTATGGGGCCACCAAGGGCGCATTGGTAAGTCTGACGCGGGGACTGGCGCAGGAGTTGGCCCCCGCCGTGCGGGTCAACGCCGTGGGGCCGGGAACGGTTCTCCTGCCCGAGTCGGCATCGGACGACCTGCGCGGGCGCGCGGCGCGTTGTAGTGTGCTCGGCCGGGTGGGGACGCCCGAAGACGTGGCGGCGGCGTGCGTGTTCCTGATTGAAGGTTCGGATTATATCACCGGGGCTTTTCTGGCGGTGGATGGAGGACGTGTCGTTCAACACCCTTGAATCGGTTGCGTTTCGCGCCTTTGCGTGAGTCTGCGGTTGCATTTCAGGGAGTGAGACAGATGGCGTTTGACAACTGCTCGGCAAGAACGAGGAACGCGTTCACGCTGATCGAACTGCTGATCGTCGTGGCGATCATTTCGATTCTGATGTCTATTGCGCTGCCGAACTTCCGCGAGGCCCAGACCCGCTCGAAGGTCGCCGTGGCGCGCTCGGACCTGCGGACGCTCTCCATGGCGCTCGACGAGTACATGCTCGACAACGGCGCCTACCCCCAGTCGGAAATCAACGGCACGCTGAAGTATCTCAACCAGTTGAGCACACCGATCTCGTATCTGGTGGAACCGCGTCTCCGCGATCCCTTCACGAAACAGGCCTCCTTCGAGGATTTCAACGTCAAACAGATCCCCACCTACCGGTACTACGGGTTCAACAAGGTGGGGGTCCTGAATGCCGACACAGACACGGGGGAGATTATCACGCCCCGCAGCGGAGACGATGAACAACTCCGGATCGTCTGGTTCATGCTGTTCTGCCACGGTCCGAACGGGGTCCGGGACAACCTCGAAGGCCCGGTCTCCGGAACCTTCGTCAAGGCCGAGAACATCCAGGACCTGGACCGGTTTGTCCATTTCGTGTACGATCCGACGAATGGGACCTCGAGTTGTGGCGAGATTTTCCGATCCGGAGGGTCACCGGACGGCCTGGCCGCCCCGGCGGCACGCTTTGTCATGGGGCAGAACTGAAAATCCGAATCCGGAGTCTGGAGTTCGGACGAAATTTTTCATTTACCACCGTTTCCCTCTATCGTGTTCTCGAATTCCGGCCTTCCAACATTTTTCGAATACCGGCCAGGGGCATCGCCCCGCTCGCAAGGTAGTTTTTCAGGGTGGTCTGAGAATCAAGAATCCACTCGTGAATTCCGCGTCTCCGGAAATCCTGAACCAGGTCCACCACGGTCTGGTCCGCCAACCGGGAATCCACCCGATCCAGCGTGTAAACGAACCACCCGGTCGCCGTGGCCCAATACCCGCCGTTCTGGTAACTGTTCCGGGGACAGGCTTCCTCCCAGTACACCCCGCCCGGGAGGTGACGAGTCTGGCCGCATTGCACAATCTCGTGGTAGTGATCCTTGAAGTACCGGGCGATCGTCCGGGCCTGCTCAGGTGTCGCCACGTCCAGGTACACCGCAAACGCCGAACCCCAGATGTCCGGTTCCTTGCAGCGGATCGTGGCGGCCCGGAACAGTCCGACTTTTTCATCCCAGAACGTCTCGCGAATGCTCGGGATCAGACGTTCCGCTTCCTGTCGCCAGCGGCCTGCTTCCTCGGGGCGGTTCGCGGCGCTCAGCAGGTCCGACAACTGGCGGCACGCCTGGATAAAAAGAAGAGAACAGAACAATTCGTCGCCCTGTTTGCGCACCGTGTCGGTGAAACCGTAGGGGCAACGGTCCCACCCCTCGGGCTTGATATGGACCAGACCGGTTGCCGGGTTGCGAGGCACGGCGGTCATTGTCTTCAACAGTTTATCGAGCGCCTGACCGAGAAGTTCCCGGTCGTGGGTGGCCTGAAACGTGTGCCACACCACGGCGACTGTAAACTGCGAACCATCCGCCACGGGGTTGGCGCCCAGACGGCCATAACCGGGTTGGTAGATCGGTTCCCCGGTAAACTTCACGCAATCCACCCCGGCACCATCGTCTCTCAGAGCGCCCAGAAACACCCGGCACGCCTCGGTCAGTTCCTGGGGGGTGAACGCCTCCGGGCATCCTTCCAGCATGTAGGCATAATCACGCAACCAGAACGCCTCATAACCGGCCCCCGCCTGCGGGGGAAACGCGGCAACTCCGTTGGGCATCTCGCGACGGCTTTCCCTGATCATCTTTTT
>DAOPYU010000387.1:0-4567 GCA_035353095.1 Candidatus Sumerlaeota bacterium
CTGAGATCTCAAGCCCACGTAGAAGTGGTATCGGCACAATGGTCGGGCGGCTTTACCGAAAACCGGTCAAGCCCGACATTTTCTTCAGTTGATCCCGTTTCCCAGGAGTTCCCCCGGTTCTTTTTCGGTCCGCTTCTTTTGCGGGTGGCTGGCAAACGCTTTCTTGACAAATTCCACCAGCGCTTCCGCGGAAAAAGGCTTCTCGAGCCAGTCGTCAAAACCGGCCTCGATCACCTCCTCCCGATCGGTAACCTGATCCGGAGTCGCCAGCAGCACCACCGGCTGTGTCTCGCAGGCCTCCCGGATTTCCCGCAGAAAATCGAACCCCGAACGATCGGGGAAGACAAAGCCCGCCACCACCAGGTCGAACCGATGCGGTTCCTCCCGATACGTCAACAAGGCCTCTTCGCAACAGTCAAACGGCAAAACCCGGTACCCCATGTATTCGAGCGCCATCTGGCCCAGATTCAGAACGGCGGAATCCACATCCACCAGAAGCACCTGCGGGCGCTCGGACACGGACGCAAGCGATTGAAAAACGCCCTCCCCCGGCGGTTCCCCGGCGGATTCTTCCACAACCGCATCCATCACCAGTTCCGGCTCCTGCCCTTCCCCTTCGGGGATTCGTTCTCCCGGGGGGGAACCACAACTGGGCAGATAGACTCGAAAAACACTGCCGTGGCCCACCTCGCTCTGAACGGTGATCGCGCCCCCATAGCTGTTGATGATGCCCTGAACCGTCGCCAGCCCCAGACCGGTTCCTTCTCCCCCATTGCGGGTCGTGAAGTACGGTTCAAAGATCCGGTCCCGAATCTCCGGGGGAATTCCACATCCGGTGTCGGCCACGCTCAGGCGCACGTAGCGGCCCGGCAGCAGGGTTGCGTTGCGGGTCGCCCACGGCGCGTCCAGCCGCACCTCTTCCAGTTCCACCGTCAGCGTCCCCCCCTGCCCATTCTGCATGGCATGCAGGGCATTGGTACACAGGTTCATGACCACCTGATGAATCTGGGTCGGGTCCGCGCAGATGTGGCTGCAATCCGGAGCGATTCGCGCCTGGAGGTGGACTCGGGGCGGCAGAATGCTGTCGAGCAGTACCACCGTCTCCTGGGCGGCATCCTGGAACCGCATGGGATGGCACCCCTCGGTCCGATCCTGACTGAAAAGCAGAACCCGATTGACCAGTTCGATGGCGCGCTCACCCGCCGCCCGGATGTGACGCAGGCACTCCGCCACCGGGTGCTCGGCGGGGATCTTGCCCAGCGCGACTGCGGCAAAACCCGACATGACGGTCACGATGTTCTTGAAGTCGTGGGCGATCCCCCGCGCCAGCACACTCAGGCTTTCATGCTTGCGGGCCGACTGGACGAGCACCTGCATCTCATTGCGCTCGCGCTCGGCGCGTTTGCGTTTGGAAATGTCGCGGATCAGACCATCTATGCACACCACCTGGCCGGCCGCGTCGTAGTGGGGAACCTGGGTGTTGCAGATCCAGAGTTCCTCTCCGTTTTTCCGGGTAATCCGGTGCTCGATCGTCTCCGGCTCTTCTCCCGCCAGAACGTGCCGGATCTGGGCATGCACAATCTCATGTTCTTCGGGGGGAACCATTCGAATCCACAGGAACGGATCGGCCGCAAACTCCTCGGGCGTGTAGCCGGTCACTTTCTCACAGGAGGAACCGTGGATGGTCCGCACCGGCTTTCCCCGATCCAGATAGACCCGATAGACATAATCCGTCACCGCTTCGGTGATGCGGCGAAAGCGCCGTTCACTCTCGCGCAACGCCTCCTCGGCCCACTTGTTGCGGGAAATGTCCCGTACCAGGATCTGGGCCGCCTGGCGGCCCTCGTAAAGGAACGGCAACGCCACCACATCCACCTCGACCGTCGAGCCATCCAGGCGGACCATCCGCTCTTCGATCCGGGGCACCGCCTCCTCTTTCTGAATCAACCGATCAAGCCGCTCCCGGACCAGATTCCAACAGTCGGGATGGACAATTTCCCAGAGCGACTTTCCCAGCAGACCGGCAGGAGTCGTCCCCAGAATCTCGGCCATCGCCGGATTGGCAAACACAATACGCCCCTCGCAATGCACCGCGATTCCATCCGGGCAATATTCCACCAGACGGCGGTAGCGTTCTTCGCTGTCCTGCCAGGCATGCAGAGTGGCTTCATACCACGACGCATCGGCCTGCCGGTTTTCGGTTTCCGCCGCCTGAAGGCGGAACCGCAAATCGCGTATCTCCGCAAGCAACGCCTCGCGTGTTTTTTCCGAGTCGTCCACGGCCCGGTGTCCCCCCATTCGACTGAATAGAACGCCCACTTTCAGAATAAGCCCGGAGGGGGGGCGGATGCAATGGATTTGCGCGGGAGAAAATATACAAAAAAAATTCGGGCGTCCGGCCCCTGTCCCGCAAGGTCCGAACGCCCGAATTTTCAATTCAAATGAACCGGCGGATCAGAGGGGATCCATCACCGTACTGGCCAGGACCTCATCGGCCGTGGTAACACCCTCGATGACCTTCAAGATCCCCGATCCACGCAGACTGCGCATCCCCTCTTTGAGGGCCTGACGCTTGATCGCGGTGGAATTGGACCCCTCGACAATTGCGTCGCGCATGTCGTCGGAAACGGTCAGCACCTCGTAGAGCGCCACGCGCCCCTTGTAACCATTCATGCTGCACGCATCGCATCCCACCCCCCGGTACAGGGAGGGCAGCATCTTCTCGGTGTCCATTCCCAGATCTTTATAGATCTGCTCGGACGGTTCGTAAAACTCCTTGCAGTGCTTGCAGATCCGCCGCACGAGCCGCTGGGCCACCACCATGTTCAACGAGCCACTGATCAGGAACGGTTCCACCCCCATGTTCGACAGACGGCTGATGGCGCTGGACGCGTCGTTGGTGTGGAGCGTGCTGAACACCATGTGTCCCGTCTGGGCGGCCTTCACGGCCACCTGGGCGGTTTCCAGGTCGCGAATTTCCCCGACCATGATGATATCCGGATCCTGGCGCAGAAACGCGCGCAGGGCCGAGGCAAACGACAGACCAATGTTCTCATTGGCCGCCACCTGAATGATCCCCGGCAGGCGGTATTCCACCGGGTCCTCGACCGTGTTGATGTTTTTTCCGGGCGTGTTGAGACTCGACAGGGCGGAGTACAGCGTGGTGGACTTGCCGCTGCCGGTCGGCCCGGTTACCAGACACATCCCCCACGGTTTGTGGATTTCTTTCTGAAACCGCGCCAGATCGTCGGACATGAACCCGAGCGATTCGAGATTGACCATCAGGTTGGACTGGTCGAGCAACCGCAACACCACCTTTTCGCCGCTCGGGGTGGGTACGGTGTTGACCCGCAGGTCCACGGAAGTGCCCCCACTGCGCACACGGAAACGGCCATCCTGGGGGAGCCGTTTTTCGGCAATGTCCATGCCTGAAAGAATCTTGATGCGGGAAATAATGGCATTCTGGTGGCTGCGCGGCAGGTCGGGACGCTGCTGCAGAACGCCGTCTATCCGGTAACGCAACCGCACGGTCGTATCGAACGGTTCGACATGGATATCGGAAGCGCGGGCGCGGATCGCCTCGAAGATGATCGCGTTAACCAGCTTGATGATCGGGGCATCCCCGACCCGAGCGCTCGAATCCACCTCATCGTCTTCATCGAAATCGTCATAACGCTGGATGACTTCGACCTGTCCGTCGTCCATCTGGCTGAGGATTTCATCCACACTGCCCGGGGTCTCGAGCGGCACCCCGTAATACCGGTACAACGCCCGGGTGATGTCCGTATTGAAAGAAATGACCGCATGGATCCGCATTTGCGTCAACATGCGCAGTTCATCGAGCAGAAAGACATTGCTGGGGTCGGAAATGGCGACGGTCAGTTCATTGCCCTGAACCCGCATGGGCAGAATCTGGTGCTTGAGCGCCACCTCGCGGGGGATGATACTGAGCGCCTGCGGTTCCACCTCTTCCTTGGAAACCATGACAAAGGGCAGATCGAACTGGAACCCGAGCGCTTCGGCCAGATCCTCTTCGCTGGTCACCCCCATCTCCAGCAGAATCAACCCCAGTTTTTCCTTGGTGCTGCGCTGATAGCTCAGGGCCGTTTTCAGGTTCTCGGACGTAATGGCCCCTTTTTTCAGAAGCAGGTCACCCAGTCGCTCCCGTTTTCCCCGCATTTCCGGACTTTTCATCGCCTCGGCATCGCCACTCATGAATACTCTCCATCACCTTTGTACAAATAAGACCGCAAAGAACCTCTCAATAATTCAGGATTGTATGAAAGCGGTCAATTTTCCGCAACCGTTATTTTCATCTGGACAAAAAACCTTCCGGCCCCCCACTCTTCCCCTCAGAGACCGCCTATAAATACTAGCAGGAAACGAGCCAGAAGCACGATCGGACAAGTTTTTGTCAGGACGTTCCGACAGGTGGTCCCTGCATCTCTCTTTGAGACAAGAAGAGTCCACCGTTTCTGTTTTTCAGACCCGGAAAACCGTGTTCAAAATAAGCACCCGTGTATTCATTTTTGAGCATGGTGCTCAAAAATGAATACGCTGTAAAAAA
>DAOPYU010000388.1:0-4565 GCA_035353095.1 Candidatus Sumerlaeota bacterium
AACCGGATCTATGGGGGTTTTGAAAAGCCCGAAGGGCTTACACATACGATAGCCCAGGGCAAGCGCAGCGCCGCCCTGGGAAAAGACGTCCCACTCGCTGTTGAACCCTGAAAGGGTTCAACAGCGAGTGGTCCAAAAGGGGAAGAGGTGAGATTCTGTTGCGGAGGAAATTTTAAATGGAGAGGCTGAAAGGGCGAAATCTGTTGTGCCCCTTCAGGGCACGAAGAATGACGATCCGGTTACCCAGGGCGGCGCTTCGCTCTGCCCTGGGCTAGCGTATGTGGAATCCTTTCAGGATTCTTTCGCGCTCGAACCTTTCGGTGTTTGTCTTGGGAGTCTCTGTGCCGGACGGCGCCAGGTTATTCAAATTTCAGTGAACCTTCTCTCGAATTCGGGAGATGCACCCCTTTTCGATTTGTCTCAATAATAGACCTTGACATCCCCCCTGATACTTGGCAATATAGCCAAGTAGTCGGCAGGGAGACCGAAGCGCATGGACGCCAGAACGCAAAAACTCTTCGACGAACGGGCCCGGATCATCAAGGCCCTGGCGCACCCGTCGCGTCTGTTCATTGTGGATCAGCTGGCTCACGGCGAGCAGTGTGTCTGCAAACTGACCGAGGGGGTCGGCGCCGACATCTCGACCGTCTCCAAACACCTCTCGCTTCTCAAGAAGGCGGGCATCGTGGTGGATCGCAAAGAGGGGCTTCAGGTGTTCTACCGGTTGAAGACCCCGTGTATCCTGCGTTTCTTCGATTGCATCGAGTCGGTCCAGAGCGGGTCAGGAGTGCCGGGAAAGGCGCAGGGGGGCGGTTGTTCCACGTGACTTTTTTTGCCCTGCTATTTGGCTGATTTGCCAAGTTGTAAGGTAAGAGAGGGTCGAGGGGAAATGGAAAAAAGGGACGGGATAACAGGATCGACAGGATACCGCGGGGAGGTATTGATCCTGAAAATCCGGTGATCCTGTCGCGAGTGGTTCACAAGGTCAGGGAGAATGCGCGGTATTTGTTGGCTGTTTTGCCAAATGAGGGCTGAGATGGAAAATATGGACATGGAAGAACAGGGATACAGAGACCGAGAATCGGGCGGTTTGGAAAGGCCGAGAATTCCGGGCCGGTGGTTTTCCCGTTTGGGAGTGCGGTCGGGGGGGATGGCGCTGGCTTGCGGGGTGGGATGGTGGGTTGTGTACTCCCAACTGGCCTCTTTCGCAAAATGGCTGACATACGACCTGCTCGCCCTGACCTCGGGTTCGCACCTCAGTTCGGCGATCGAGTTTTTTATCTATGAAGTCCCCAAGGTGTTGATGCTCCTCGTGCTGGTGGTGTTCGGAGTCGGGATTGTCCGGTCGTTTTTTACGGCGGAGCGGACACGGGCGATTCTGGCGGGGCGGCGCGAGTCGGTGGGGAATGTGCTGGCCGGGTTGCTGGGGATTGTCACGCCGTTCTGTTCCTGTTCGGCGGTGCCGCTCTTCATCGGGTTTGTGACGACTGGGGTACCGCTGGGGGTGACGTTCTCCTTCCTGATTGCGGCGCCGATGATCAACGAGATCGCGCTGGTCCTGCTCTTCGGGCTTTTCGGGTGGAAGGTGGCGGCGCTCTACCTTTCGACCGGCTTGGCGATCGCCATCGGGGCAGGGTGGGTGATCGGGCGGCTTCGGCTCGAGCGGTATGTCGAGGAATGGGTTTTCCAGATGCAGATGGGGGCGGGCGCCGACACGAGCGCGGGCCTGACCTGGCCCGAACGCGTCCGGTACGGGAAAGACGCCGTCCGCGAGATCGTCGGGAAGGTCTGGCCCTATGTGGTGTTGGGGATCGCCGTGGGTGCGGGGATCCACGGGTACGTGCCCGAGGGGTTCATGGCGCGGATCATGGGGAAGGGCCACTGGTGGTCGGTGCCGCTGGCGGTGGCGATCGGGATTCCGATGTACTCGAACGCGGCGGGGATCATCCCGGTGGTTCAGGCGCTTCTGGGTAAGGGAGCGGCCCTGGGGACCGTCCTGGCCTTCATGATGGCGGTGATCGGGCTCTCTCTGCCCGAGACGATCATCCTGCGCAAGGTGCTCAAGCCCCGCCTCATCGCGGTGTTTATCGGAGTTGTGGGGACGGGGATACTGATTGTCGGGTATCTGTTCAATTTCATTTTCTGAGGAGGAGAAAGATGATGAAACGATTGCAGGTTTTTGGACCGGGGTGCGCCAAGTGCAAGCAACTGGCGGAACAGACCGAGGCGGCGGCCCGGACGCTGGGGATCGAGTACACGATCGAGAAGGTGACGGATCTCGCGCAGATCATGCAGCATGGCATCATGATGACGCCCGCTCTGGCGGTGGATGGGGAGATCAAGGTGGTCGGGCGGGTCCCGAGCGCCCAGGAAATCGAGAAACTTCTGTCGTAATGGGAACAAAAAGGTTCAAACGGAAGAAGAACCGATGACGGGGATTCGAAAGAAGGGAGAGCGATCATGAAGGGAAAGAGTGTGGGGTTTATCGGGGGAGGCCGGGTGGCCTCCATTCTGTTGGGCGGGTGGGCGAAGGCGGGGGTCTGGCCGGAGAAAGTGGTCGTCAGCGATCCGAACGACCAGGTGCTGGCGCGGCTGAAGGAGCGTTATCCCCAGATCGAAACGGTGGGGGGTGACAACACGCAGCCAGCGGCTCAGGATATGGTCTTCTTTGGAGTCCATCCCCCCATGGCCGCGGAGGTGCTGGGACAGGTGGCGCCGGTGTTGCGCCCGGACGCGATTCTGATCTCTCTGGCACCGAAGTGGAGTATCGCCAAGATCTCCGTCGCCCTGGGCGGGTTCAGCCGGATCGTGCGCATGATTCCCAATGCGCCCTCGATCATCGGGGCGGGGTACAACCCCGTGGCGTTTGGCGCCGGACTGTCGGAAGCGGAACGGACCGGATCGCTGGAATGTTTCAAACTCTGGGGGAAAAGCCCCGAGGTGGCCGAGGAAAAACTGGAACTGTACGCCTTGCTCACCGCCATGGGGCCGACCTATTTCTGGTACCAGTTCTACGAACTCCTGGGCGTGATCCAGGGGGCGGGAATGCCGGACGCCGAGGCGTTCGAGGGGTTGAAGAACATGTTGTGCGGGGCGTTGCAGGTCATGGAAAAATCGGGACTGGACGCCGCGCAGGTCATGGATCTGGTTCCGGTCAAGCCCCTGGCCGAATTCGAGGCGGGTCTGACCGAGGGGTATCGGACCAAACTCCCGGCCCTTCTGGAGAAGATCCGGCCCTGAGGGAGGAGGTATTTACCTGGCGCAGAGGAACTGCAACCGAATTTTGAACCACGAAATACACGAAACACACGAAAACCGCTTTTTCTGTGTATTTCGTGGTTGTATAAATCGGTTCTCAATCTCCCTCTACCAGATCGGAAATTGTCGCCGTTTGTATAAATTCCGGGGAACAGCCATGTAGGAAGACCGGTCCCGGGAACGCCAATCTCCCGGTTGGCGTGAACAAGATCTGACCCGAAGGATGTTAAAGATGATGAATGGCTCTGAAGGAAACAATCGTTCGAATGGAATGGGGATGGCGGCCAAGGGCGCGATTCTTCTGACTCTGGCGGGATTGATCGCGCTGGTCATTCTGGCCAAGGACCCGAACAAGGCGTCCACAGCGGAAACGCCGACCGGGGCAAAAGCGTCTGTTTCCCGCGAAATGGCCTCACCCGTTCCGGCTGAGACGAACCAGACCCCTCTGCCCAAACTGATAGACCTGGGCGCGGACAAGTGTATCCCGTGCAAGATGATGGCTCCGATTCTCGAAGAGTTGAAGAACGAGTACCAGGGTCGGATGGAAGTGGTGTTCATCGACGTCTGGAAGAATCCCGGGGCGGGGGATGCTTACGGCGTCCAGACCATTCCGACCCAGATTTTCTTCGACACGTCGGGCAAGGAACTCTTTCGTCACACGGGCTTTTTTGCCAAAGAGGATATCCTGGCAAAGTGGAAAGAGTTGGGGGTTGAGTTTGCAGCTCAGCCGCAAGCCGCTGCGCCCGCTGAGGCAAATGCCGTATCTCCTCAGTAAGGACCTCCGAAGAGTGTCGAAAGACCTCGTCAGCGGGTAAGATCCCGGAGGGGCGGGTTTCAAACCCGCCCTCTGGAAATCCATTGCCAGTCTCACTGGATGCTGAACCCGGAAAGAAACCGCCCGGAAGGAGACCCGCTGTTCATGCAGGAACTCTTCACGACCCTCTCGCACGCGGTGGAAGGCTCTCCCGCCGTCGCGCTCACCGCCGCGTTTGTCTGGGGGATTCTGAGCATCCTCCTCAGTCCCTGTCACCTGGCGAGTATTCCCTTAATTGTGGGGTTCATTGACAAACAGGGGCGCATGTCCACGGGCCGGGCCTTCGCGATCTCCACGCTTTTTTCCGGGGGGATTCTCGTCACGATCGGCGTGATCGGCGCGATTACGGCTGCCGCCGGGCGAATCCTGGGCGATGTGGGGCGGTACGGTAACTACTTTGTCGCCGCGATTTTTTTCGTGGTCGGCTTGCACCTGATCGGAGTGATCCCGATGCCGTGGTCCGGACCGGGGCAACCGGGTCTGAAACGCAAGG
>DAOPYU010000389.1:0-4564 GCA_035353095.1 Candidatus Sumerlaeota bacterium
AGACGAACCGGAAATCGCCCGACGGATCGAGGAGTATCTGAAAATGATGCAAAAATGGAACCAGATGCCCAGACTGTTGCAATGGCTTTTTTCCACCCTCTATCTTCGCCGGTCCGTACTCGCCCGCGGAGCGGCAGAAAAGACCGAGACGTTCCTGACCGGCATGAACACCTACCTGATGAAACTGGGACCGCAGAATCTGGGACAAGGCTATGCCAGCGGGGTCGATCGAAAACTCGCGGAGGCATTGCCGGCCTTCGGAATTCGACTGCGACTGCGCAATACGGCACGATTGATCGCCGAGGGCTTGCAGGCCATTCTGGCCAGGCGGAAAGAGCGTCATATCCGTCTCCTGAATATCGCCGGCGGTCCCTCAATGGACAGCCTCAACGCCCTGATCCTGACCCGCCGGGAACGCCCGGAACTGCTGAGGGACCGCCATTTTCGGATTCTCGTTCTGGACATCGCCCCGCAGGGGGCTTCCTTCGGGAATCGGGCCGCCGAAGCATTGTGCGCTCCAGGCGGCCCCCTGAACGGAGTGGACGTGACGGTCGAATGGCATCGTTACGACTGGTCCGTTCCCGAAACCCTGTCCGGAATTGCCGCAACCGACGCCGATGATAACCTGATAGCGGTGGGATCTTCCGAAGGCGGACTTTTCGAATACGGTTCCGACGAAGAAATCGGGAATAACCTGCGCGTCATTGGGAAAATCGTCCCGGAAGACTTCCACATGGTCGCGACAGTACTGGACGACAACCTTGTCACCCGGTCTATACAACAGAGTACCCATCTGGCCATTCGATGTCTGAAACGGGACCACTTCGAACAGATGGCCGAACAGGCGGGCTGGCAGATTCAACGCCGCCTGGAAGGCCCCACGGCTCATTGCCTGTCCCTGAGCCGGGCAATCTGACTCAAGAAAAACCGCCGCGCGGTCAGATCTTCTCCCGTTCTGCACAGCAGACATTGCTTTTCGAACAGCCCCTCTCCCGCCATGCAGATTGTTCCCAGACAATTCATGATCTCGGCCAACGTCCCATCGAACGATCGCCGGCAATCCCGGTCGTATCCCGATCGGACGCTCCGGCAGAGAAATGCCCCACGCCTTCGGCAGGATATACGATCCCACCCCCTTTTGTCTTTGTGATGCCGGAAAAGGAAATTTTCTGACTCCCCCCCTGCACTTGAAGGTTGCATTCAAGCGCACAATTCGCAAAAATTGAAATGGGTGATCCGGTAAGTAAACGGCGTCATGGAAGCACGTGAACCATGTTGTGGATAAAAAGCGTACCCAAAGCCGGTAAGGATATTTCGACTCCTCGCAAGATCGTGGGGGCAATTCTTGTTGTTATTCTCATGACGGCCGCCTTTGGGTTCGCGCAGGGGTGGTTTCTGGCCTTCGAGGTCAACTCCGAGTCCATGTATCCGACCATCAACACAGGCGATTGCCTGCTGGTGGACACCCGACAGCCGTTCGCCCCCAAGGTGGGCGACATCGTGGCGGTGAAGAATCCGGAAGATCCCGTTTCCTGGCTCTGCAAACGGATTGTCGCCGTACCGAACGACCAGGTCCGTTTCATCAAATGCCGCTTCTACCGCAACGGCCGGTTGCAAAGCACGACGGTCTTCCTGCCGGGAGACAAAATGGATGAGTTCGGAAACTTAAATCTCCAGTTGGATTATGATGAATATTTTGTGATGGGCGACAATCAGGCCGACAGCCACGACAGCCGGGATTTCGGGCCCGTCCACGCCTCGGACCTGATCGGTCGCGTCACCCGCATCTACTGGCCCCTGAATCGCGTCCAGAGCCTGAGCCAGGAAGCGCAGGACTATTTCCAGTCTCTGTCAGGACTCGGTCCCGGCACCAGGCAGGAAGAATCCATGCCTCCCACCCCCCAGCCGTCCCCCCGTCCAGGACATTAAAACAGGACCAGGGCTCAGCCCAGAATGCGATCCCCGGCACGAATCACCCGGCCCTCCCGATTGGTGAAGGCATGGCGGGAAGTCCCGGTGACAATCAGGGTGTTGTCTTCCATCCGGCGGCATTCGTACTCGAAGTCCAGGGCGGCCCGCGTCCAGCGGGTGACCCGGGCCGTCATGCCGAGCAGATCGTCGTAGTGAGCCGGGGAATGGTACTTGCACTGCGCTTCGAGCACGGGCAGGAAAATTCCCGCTTCCTCGCAGGCGCGATAGCTGCGCCCCAACTCGCGCAGAAGATGTGTACGGGCCATCTCGAAATACACCAGGTAATTCGCGTAGTAAACCACCCCCATCTGGTCGGTGTCGCGATAGGTCACGCGGAATTGCAGGGTCGCCTGCGTCAACGGGCCGCGAAATGGCTCGAGGGCGGCGGCGCCGCTGTCGGCATTTGTCTCGTGGGTCATCCATCCAATCTCACTTTTGAAGAATTCCGGGACCGGGAAACCCAAAACCCCAACAGACCCGCTCCCCCGGTCCCAACCGCGACAACTATAGACGCGAAATCGCCGTTTTACCAGAAAAAGCCGGCCGGGGAAACCGATGGGAGACTGGACCGGGCGGAATCGCCGGATCCCGACACAATATTTATTGCCCCAAGTGTCCCTTGAGTCTTGCCTGAATCCCCTTCCTTTCCTATAGTAGGAGAAGTGACTTTGATGCGGACGCGACTTCCGCGAACTATCTGCGGGAAGTGGACAGGCACCCATGCCCCCCCTTCAGGAAAAGCCCCCCCAGAATCCGGACGATCTGCTGGACACCGGCAAACCGGTTGCCCCAGGTGGTTCCCCCCACGCGTGGACCCACGAGCCGGGGCCGTGGGAAGCGCGCCTCATGATCTCCCTGCCCGCCGTTCTGGTTCTGCTGGTCATCGGGATTGGATTGGCCAATTACTTCACTCTCGATGGGGTACTCGATTCCATTTCCGACACGCGCCGTTCCCTGGAATTGATCTATCTCGAGAATACTCAGACGGGGAACCAGCCTCAGGAAACCACCCGGCTGAAGACGGCCATAGACAATCTCAAGGACACCTCTTCCGAGAACCAGAATCATATCCTCATCACCCTGATTCTGTTTTCGATTCTGGCGGTTCTGTGCGGCATCGGGTTGGTGCTGAGCATCCTCTCGCCCCTTCGGAAAGTGACCGAGGCCGCTGCCAGCATTGCCCGGGGGGACACCCAGCAGAAAGTCCATTTCAAGGCCGGGTTCGAACTGGGCGAATTGGGCAAGAGTTTCAACTCCCTGGTCAATTTTGTCAACTCGATGGCGGAGCAGCGCGACGCCTACCTGAATCAGGGGGAAACAACCGGCTGGATGATCGTCGAGGCGGACGGACGCGTCACCACCATGGACCCGGCGGGCCTGCGCCTGCTCGGCACCCAGGCCCGCGACGTGATCGGAAAAACCCTGAGCGAAATCCGCGCCAGCCAGCCGGCTCTGGCGCCGGCTTTCCTGATGTTCTGCGAGAATTGCGCCCAGGCGCTTTCCCAGGTGGAATACAAAGAGGGAGAGTCGCAAGAACAGGAAATTCTGCCCCTGCGGCCCATCGAAATCGAGATGGGAGAAACGGAGGGCCTCCCGCGCACCCTGTCGGTGGTCAGTTCCCTTCTGCGGGACGAAAAAAACGAATCGCACGCCGTCATGATCCACTTCCGGGACACGGCCTACCTGAAAAATCTTTCGGAACTTTTCTCGCGGACCGACCAGTTGGCCGCCCTGGGAACTTTCACGGTCGGACTGTCGCACGAATTGCGCAATCCGCTGGGGGTCCTGAAGGGCCTGACCCAACTGCTTCAGGAGAAAATCGCCGACCGCAGCGATTGCTCACCCTACCTCACCCGTATCGTTCGGGAGGTGGACCGGCTCGATTCGCTGATCCGTGAGTTGTACGATTTCTCGAGTTCCCCGCTCGACCAGCCGGAGACACAGGACTTCAACCGACTCGTCCAGATGGCGGTCCAGCATACCCGGCAGATGCTGGAGGGAACGATTCAGGAAGGGAAGGACGTGCGCGAGGAGTATGCGGAGAATCTGGGCCCCGTCACGCTGCAGGGACAACGGGTAATTCGAGCCATCAACGCCGTTCTCACCAATGCCTTCGAACAGATGCCCGTGGGGGCGACCCTGACCCTCCGGACCAGTTCCCTGAACGCAGCACCCCACTCGCCCGTCGTCCTGGACATCGTCAATACCGGTTCGACGATTGATGAGAAGGTCCTGGACCGAGTTTTTGAGCCGTTTTTCTCGACCAAACAGGGAGGCCCCGGCCTGGGCCTTGCCATCGCCTACCAGATTGTGGCGCAGAATCACGGCCAGCTGACCGTCCAGAGCCAGCCGGACCAGGTGCGCTTCCGTTTCGTTTTCGGTAAAGTCCCGGCTGCGTCCTTCCGGGTGGAAAACGGGGCCTGATCTCCACTCTTCGCCCTTTCGGACCTTCATACGGTTAGATTCCCGAATGTCCCAGTTTCATCAACCACAAAAAGACCGGGGCTCAAACCCGGTACCTCCCCGAGAAACAGGGGCACACGAAAACACGAAGCCGCCCAGAACCGCTTTTTCAACCGCGGTTCTGGGTGGC
>DAOPYU010000390.1:0-4559 GCA_035353095.1 Candidatus Sumerlaeota bacterium
TAACGAAACTGTCGCCGTCGAGTGTGAACCAGGTCGTGGGCGCGTCGGAGTAGAACTGGTAGTCCTTCTCCGTGTTGAATTCGGTCTGGGGGCATTGGCAGGTGGGCAGGCTGCGCCAGCCGACGTGGTCCGTTCCGCTGAAGCAGACCTGAATGTCGATGTAACGGCGGTGGACTTCGAGTTTGGCCGCGCTCCTGGGGTGTCCCTGGAAGGTGCTCACGAGGGCGAAGAGTTGATCGTCCGCGATTTCATGGCGTCCGTCGGTGAGGGCGGAAAAATCGGTGTTCCGCAGGAACTGAAAGGCCTGGGGAAAGAGGGGGTGGAACGCGGCGTAGCGCTCCGAGTCGGCGATGCGTCCGAGGATCATGATCGAATTTTTCTCCCTGAGTGTGTCGGGTGTTTGGGTGGGGCGGACACCCCGGTTCACCCGTCCGAATGATTTTGGGGCAATCAGGGCGGACCGACAGGTTCGCCCTTCCCGCTGATTGAGTGCGGGTGGATGGGGTCAATCCACCTTTTCCAGAAAATACCACATGGTCTTGTCCTGGGGCGAGAGGGAGATTTCGCCCGTGGCCTGCCAGGTGCGGGTGGGACGCCCGTCGGGTCCCAGCGCCTGGCATCGGAACGTACCCTCGGGCAACGCCAGACGCGCCTCGACCAGTTCGACCGAGACGGGCGCCTGCCCCCACTTCGTCCCGACGGTCTGGCGGTCGGGCGAGAAACCCATGTTGGCGTTCTCGCATCGGCCACAGGCCACGATCAAGTAGCGTTGGGCCCCCGAAGTCGTGACTTTTTCTCCGGGTTTGAGCCAGACGGTCGTGGCCAGGGTGGCGAATTCGGGCCCTGCCACGCTGAGCAGTTTGAGGGGGACCGAGGGGGCGGTCGCTTTCTCGAATTTTCCGGTGTGCCCGGCCCAGACCCAGCCGCCGGCTCCCTGCATCAGGACGGTTCCGTTCTCCCACTTCAGGGTGGTCAAGGTTCCCAGTTGAGACGGAAGGGGAGTCGTGGAAGGCGGATTGGGAAGAGTCCAGGAAAACGGGTGGTCCAGCAGGTTCTGCCAGCTGAGATCGGCCTTCTCCCGTCCGATCCGGAGCATCTTGTTATCGAAGCGTTCGTAGAGTGACGCCAGTTCGGCAACGGGGTCGTTCGACGCCACGAGTGGGCTGGGTTTATGGGGCGGCAGGGGAGTGATCGTTCCCTGGAAGATCTGCGAGGCGGCGGCGACAAATCCCCACTTGGCGGGGTTGTTGTAGATGTCGAAATACCCGTTGAAGCGCGAGTAGTCCATTTCGCTGGAGGCGGCGTAGTCGAAGAGCCAGACGCCGGACCAGTCGTGCGCGGCGCCGAAGGCGGCCACGAGGGGGACGGTTTCGGCCTGGTAATCGTTCGGGGCCGGGTGGTTGTATTCGGAGAGGGTGAAGGGTTTTCCGGCCAGGCGCGAAGCGGCCAGTTCAAAGAGGGTGGCCGACTCGGGGAAGTCGGTCATGGCGTCCTGTTTGATGAACCAGTTGTTGCCGTCCCAGGGGCGTCCGGGAAAGTCCGGGTGACGCCAGTAGGCGTGGGTATCAATGAAATCCATGTCGCTCTGGCACCAGAGACCCAGGGGACCGAACACGATGGTGCCGGTCACGAGGGCCCGGCATTTCAGGCCGTCCTTGAGGTAGGTGCGCATCCCGTCCCAGTAGGTCTTTTCGGTCTCGGCCAGGAAGCGGAGCCGGTCGGCCGTGCGGGCCTCGCAGACGATGTCGGGCGAGACGGCCACCGTCCCCTTTTCAAGCGACTCGGTGTCGAGCAGACCCTGCTGGCCATTGGGCTGGATCTGGATTTCGGCGAGGTAGAAAGGAAGGGATTGGGTCCCGAACGAGAGGTGGAGGCGGGCATTCTTTTCGTCCTCGCGGGCGATGAACCCCAGGTGGAACGTCTGCCATTCTGGCTTGAGGGAGAGGGGTTTGTAGAGGCCCAGGTTGGCCCAGGGGCTGTCGGTCTGGCTGACATTGACGTCCACCGTGCGCGCCTCGGGGGCGGCGAGGCGCAGGGTGACGGTGTAATAGGCGCCTTTCTTGAGGGTCAGGCTCTGTTGCCGCAGGGCCAGATGCCAGGCGGCTTTCCCCGCGTCGGCGATCTCGACGGCCAGGGCCTCGGTGTCCTGGTAGGGACGCTTGGTCAGGGTGGCGCGGGCATTCTCGTGTTGTTCCAGAATCCAGTCGGTGGGGGTGTTTTCGCCCGGTTTCCACTCTTTGAACTGCGCATTTTTCAGGAAGTTTTCGCCGAGGGGCTGGATTCCCTGATTCCAGGCGGCGCGGAGTTTTTCGTCCGAGCCGTACCGCGTCTGCAGCCAGGCGTTGTATTGTTTCTGGAGGATTTCGGCGTAATACGGAGGGAGGGTCGGGATCTTTTCGCGTCCGTCCCACATGAAAAAACTGTTTTCATTCGAGATTTCGACGAAGGCGATGGCGGGATCGTCGGCCCAGCGCACGTTGCGGTGGGGGTTGACGTGGTCGAGGAGTTGACGGGCGTAGTCTTTCTGAGCCTCGATCAGGGCCGGGGTGAACAGGGTCACGATCTTGTTGAATTCGGTGCCGGAATCGGGCAGGCCGAGCGCGCGGCTGTGGGTACGGCCCACGTGCAGGTTGAGGTTGATCCGGATGCCGCGTCGGGCCAGCTGATCGAACAGGGTGTCGAGGCGTTCGAGGGCGCGTGGGTCAATCGTTTTCCCCTCTTGATCGGGGTTCCAGATCCCCCGGGGGAAGGAGGCGGTGTCGAGGTGGTGGATTCGGACGGAATTGATCCCGGCGCCCGCGAGTCGGGCGGCGAGACGCTCGGCGCCTGCCGCGTCGGGCAGGCTGGCGCCGAAACAGAGGTTCACGCCCCAGATGCGGACGGGCCGGGTGGGGGTCTGTTCCTCGACGAAATAACCGTTTTCGGCCTTCAGGCGTGCTTGAGCGGGGACGATGGGGGGGCGGGCGGGAAACACGAGGGGGGAATCGGCGGCCAGTTGATCGGGGATAACGAAGGGGGCCCACTCGGCGGCCCGGAGCGGGGTGGTGAAGATCCAGGCGGTCAGGAACAGCCGGAATGCTTTCGAAAACATGAGAACCTCCAACCGGCACAAGTTGTGTGCAAAGCGCATTGTACGCCAGAATAGCTTACACACCCCTCGAAAGAAACGAAAGCGTTTTTTGTGAGAGAGGCGGAAGGAGGAGGCGAAGGGACAGGGAAAGACGCTCGGAAACGGGATTCGAGTGTGTGGAAAGCCGGAGACTTCCCTTCAATCCCGTGGCTCTGAGACGGTCGGGTCCGGTTTTCCTTCCCGGAGGCCCGAGGGCGTTCAATTCGATATCGGTGTCCCAACTTGAGTGAATTCAACTCGATAGGGCTTGTCTATCGGGCGAAGACGCGATCGGATGTGAATACGTGTGGCTCTTTCATCTCCTGGCCGAATTCGGTCGGGGAACGGAGGCGTATTGCTTCCATCCCGTAAAAATCCAGTCCCGTCCCCGATTGTCCGGTAAAATCATTGTTTTGGAGAACAATAGAAACGGTATGGTTGTGTGTTCTGCCCGTGTGTGCGATTCCCTGCTGCATGGAAATGAATCAAGTTGTTTCCTGGTGAACAGAAGATTGGTTGTATGGGGAGCCGGTTGATCGCTTCCGGGGGCTTTAATACAGGGCGGAAGTGGACTGTCCTGCCCGAAAGGGAAGGGAAACATGGGACGTCTGATGAAAAAAAAGCGTATGGGATATGATTTTTTCCTTGCGCTGGCCCGCGATTTTGCCCTTAATCTCTAAGGAACTTGCAGTACGCTTCTTGTGATTTCTCATTTTTTTCAATTTATTACGAAAGGAATTCTGGATTATGGCAAAAGCAGCAGTAACAGCAAAACCCATGACCAAGGCCCAGTTGATTGCGGAATTGGCGGGGAAAACCGAACTGACGAAGAAGCAGGTGAGCGACGTGTTGGGCGGTTTGACCGAGCTGGCCTACAAGGAAGCCAAGAAGGGCTTCACGATCCCCGGCATCGGCAAACTGGTTGTGGCCAAGCGCAAAGCGCGTGAAGGCCGTAATCCGGCGACCAACGAGAAGATCAAGATTCCGGCCAAGACCGTCTTGAAATTCCGGATCGCCAAGGCGGCGAAGGATGCGGTGACCCCGGCCAAGGCCAAGTAATTGGAAGGCTTCCGGCGCCCCGGAAGGGGACGCTGGGCGGTCTTTTGAGATCCCGGCGCAGAGGAAAACCTTTGCGTCGGGATCTTTCCATTGGGGGACAACATTCACGCAATCCGGTGAATTCCGCTGTCTTCACCGGGCGGACCCGCTCAACCTGAGACCCAGTGCAATCAAAAGGGTACCGCAGACCCCTTAACCACGAGAGGAACGAAATACTCGAAAGAAGAGGGGGCTTTCGTACTACTCTCTCGCAGAATCAACGCAAGCTGCGACGTTTCTTCCCAGTACAAAAGATCGCTGCAGGAACCCATGTTTTAACCACGAAAGACACGAAACACACGAAAAACGCGGTTTTCGAGTGTTTCGTGTCTTTCGTGGTTTACATTTTGGT
>DAOPYU010000391.1:0-4550 GCA_035353095.1 Candidatus Sumerlaeota bacterium
CCGCAATCGCCGGAAACAAGAAGAACCCCAGCACGCCCGCCGCCAGCGAGAAATAGAGCGCCTGCCACACCACCGCCCCCACCCGCTCGTACTGGCCCGCGCCGTGGTACTGCGCCACAAACGTGTTGGCGTAACTCGCCGTCCCGAAGAAGAAACAGAGGCAACAGAACGACGTCAACCCTCCCGGCATGGCCGCCGCCAGCGCTTCCGTGCTATGCTTCGCTAGGAACATCCGGTCTATGAACTGCAACACGCTGTTCGACCCCGTGCTCATCACCAGAGGCAACGCGATCGTCAACACCTCCCGGTACCCGGACGGATCGGACCAGCGCGATTTCAAACTCTGCAACAAACGAAACACTCCCACCTCGATTTCTGATGACCTGTGTACCCCTTCAGCCATTTTCTGTTCGGGGTTTTCCGAACCCCAATATCTGCGGGCGGGTTTGAACCCCGCTCCTGCGGATTCTTTCCTCAGATTGGGAGCCCCTCTCCGGAAAGCGACAGGGAGTTGAGAACTCACGATTACTTCAACCGAACCGTTCCGACCGTCCGAATCCCGCCAGTCCCACCGCTGCGCAGCCAGGACACCGCACGCACCTGCTCGAGGGCCGGGAGCAACGCGGGTACGAGCGTCCGGAAAGCCGGATCGGACGCCACCACCTGCATGACCGCCCCGACCGGGCGCGCGGCCCGTCCCAACGCCACCGTCTGATATTCCTGAAATCCCTCGACACCGGACACCTGACGCAGACTGGCCAGATCGGCCAGTCCTCCGTTGCCCGCCGCAGCCCGCTGCAAAGCGGCCTGAAGCCCGTCGGGGGTCAGCCCCAGCCACAGATGGTCCTGAAACAGACACCACGACGGCGCCACCCCCGGCAGAAGCCCCGCAGGGGTCAGGCACCTCACGGTCACACGCCCCCCCGCCCCCAGGTCCACAGGACGGTCCTGAAACGCGGAGGGAGCCGCTGCTCCCGCTCCCGGCGTCTTCGTGGCATTGGCGGACGCCGGTTGCGCCCCCCCCGTCCACCGCGTCAGCAACGCCTCAAACCGCGCCATGCGGGCCTGAGTGACCGCCGGCTGACGCGTGCGAAACGCCGCAACCGCATCCAGAGCCGGAAACTGACCCGCTTTCGCAAAAGCCAGACGGTTGAACCCGTATCCCCACTCCGGCCCCAGTTCCGTCCAGAGCTGCGGGTCGCTCAACTGCTGCAACATCCCTTCAATCTGCGTACGCATCTGCGACGAGGCGGCATTCAACCCCGACTTGCTCGGGGCGGGCAGAGTCGCCCCCATTTCTTTCAGGTAGGACGCCAAGGCCAGTCGCAGCCGTGTGGACTCGAACAGATTGCCCCCGCCCTGTGCCAGCGCATCCGGCGCCCCGGCCGCCAGGGCGGTCAACGTCCCCACCGGTCCCCGCTCGCGCCAGAGCGCATCGCCCGAATCGGCGCCCCCCTGATAGAGCGAGAACGCCTCGAACCGCGCACCCGTTTCCGTAAACCAGACACCCAGCGCCGTGGGCCGGACAGTGCGGACCGAACGCTGTCCGGGCCGCTTTCCTTTTTCCGACGCCGTATCTCCCCGCAACGTCAGGAACATCTGGCTTCCCTTCGCCTCGCGGGCTGTGCTGCGCCACCCCGCCCAGGCCGCCGTAACCCCTTCCAGCCCGGCAACACTCCCCGCCCGCGTCCCCGGCTTCCAGGCCTCCAGGCGCCGCGCCAGGTCCCGCGCCAGATTCGCGTCGTTCGCAACCGCCCAGACCTTTTTCTCGACGTCCAGCACCAGGGCCAGACTCATGCGCGCATCCGACAACACCACCACGGCCACCTGCCCGATACTCTCGGTAGTCCGGGTCACCGGCATGTCGGGCGAAGCGGCCCGCTCCCGGATCTTCGTCTCAAAGTATTTCTGAATCTGCCGCAACCGGTTCAGGTCCTTGACCTGCGCCACCGCCAGCAGCCGCATTCCGCCCTCCTTCCGGGAGGCCGCCGGGTACAGCGCCAGTTCAAACGAGGACACCACCTCCCGGAAAAACATCCCCCAGTTGAACGCGAAGCCCAGTTCCTTCTCGTTCCAGAACGGCGCGGGAGCGTTTCCGGCGGCGTCCTTCGGCTCCAGAAGCGCCACCACTCCGGCCTGTTCCATCCCCTGCCAGGCCGTTGCCGTGTCCGGCACACTCAGGACCGCATCACTCCCCGGGGGAAGCAGGGGCGCGAACACATACGGTTCCTGTGCCAGGGCGCCGCTTCCCCCCAGTCCCAGTATCAAGACCACCAACACGACGCCACTCCATGAGAAGTTCTTTCGTTTTCCCCACCTGTCCTCTTGAACCGCCCTCATCTTCATCCCGGTATCCTTTCCGGCCGATTCCGCTCCGGTACCTCCAGAACAGAAAGACCGGACTGCGCCCTGGGCGAAATCCGGTCTTGAATCGTCTGTCTTCCACTCGTCATGCGTCACAACGCTTCTGCTTCACGCAAGCGCCTCGCACCCGGCCCATTACCACACTTTGCCCGGGTCACGGTCGAAGTTGTTGTGCGGATCGCAAATCACCGCCAGCGGTTCGCCCCACGACTCGTCCCACACAAACTCCGGCTCCATGATCGGCGCGTAATTGTTCGGGATCGGCTGCCAGAAGGTCACCAGCTCGACCAGTCCCACCCCGGTGCGCGTGACCGTGAAAGCGCAACCCCGGAAGCCCCCTACCAGAAAACCGGTAAACATGTTCGACTCGCGGATCTCCGTATTCATCTGGCGCGGCACTTCGAGCCAGCCGAAGAGCGTGTTGGCAAACCCGCGCGCGAACTTCCGCGTCACCTTCGTGTCGCGCTCGACTTTCCGCTTCGTCTCTTCCGGCATCGGCTGCACCAGACGCGGCAACACTTCCTTGACCGGCATCGAACGGCGCACATCCTCGATCGGCGGCATGTACTTCACCGCCCCCTTGCTGACCGGCGGAATGTACACATAACTTTCGCCCACTTCATACCCCTTCACGTCGGGGTACTTATCATTGCGCACCCGCTTGAACAGGGGCGACTTTTCATCCTCTTTGGCCGCCCCATCCTTCGCCCCGTCCTGATCGGCCGGGACAGCCTCTTTATCCGGTGCGCCGATCGCCGGTGCGTCCAACGACGGAGCCGACAGATCCAGCGGGGCACTCGTTCCCCCCGCCTCCACCGCCATGCCCGCAGGCGCCACGCCCGGCACAGCCGCACCCTTCTCCTGCGCCGACACCCCCATCGAGAACAGGGCGATCAACGCCAACGACAAGAAACCGCATTTCACGAGTTGCATGTTCTCACTCCCCTACTGTAGCGGTGGTGGCTCGGAACCGGCTCACACCCCGGCTGGAAAGCGGCTGCCTCGTCACGCCTCCCCTGCCTTCCACCTCAACCCGCTTTGAAATTCAAGGCACTCCGGACCGCCTGGCGCGGCCGCGACCCACCCGCGTGAGACGCTTCTCTCAGTTCTCCGCCGGGATAAACGCCGCGTTGGGATCCCCACCCGGCACACTGTACGGCAGAGGCATTTCCTTGTATTCCTCGTCCGTCAGGTCATCGCGCTTGTAGTCAATGTCGAAGTACCCCAACACCCAGTCACTGACTTCCGACGGGTCGAAGCCCAACTTCAGGTCGAAGCCGAAGTGGGTCAGCAGGGGATCGGAAATCCCGATTTCAATCGAGCACAGGCCCCAGTACTGATAGCCACGGTACATCACCGGCAGACCCACGTGCAACTCGTCCGCCCAGTATTCATAGATCAGTTCCTTGGCCGGGGTGTTCTTCCAGCCGTCTTTCCAGCGCAGTTCCTGACTCTCCATGCGCGCATCCCACTTCGTGCCGGGAGTCTTGAAATAGTCCTTCTTGGCATTCACATAATCCTGTTTGAACTGCAGAACCTGAAGCGGCCCCAGACCCAGGCGCGTATGCTCTTCGTGGCCGGAAAAGACCCCGCGACCGTCACGCTCCCACATGTGCCCGTTGAACTTCACCGCCCCCGCGTTCAGATAATCCGTCGCCTGCGCATACACACCCAGAGCGATGGGAAACGTGCCGCTCTTCGGACTTTCGTTCGTCACCCCGAAACCCACCTGAAACATGTCGTAGAAATCATGGAGATGGTTCGATTTCACTCGGTTCCCCGAGCACCCCGTCAACGCAAAGACGGACATACACAAAGCCATGATGCACGCAAAAAACATCCCCGACGATCTCGACATAATTCAGATTTCCTCCTTCAACTGTGGGCGTGCCTGTCACCACGCGCAAAGAACTGCATCCTCACCTCAAAGACCGTATTCACAACCATCCCGATTGTCAACCCCTTTTCTGGAAAATTGAGCGGGGATGGGGGGACAGACACGGCCTTTTTCCCCATCCCCGTTGCACTCCGGAAAATTCCGTTTTCTCCCCTCTCCTCACTTCCCGCGCTCGAGAGGATTCATTCCGTCCCTTTCTGAATTCGGATAACTCACCTGAAAAGAATCATCCTGAAAACCGCGGTTGAGCGCCAACGGCGCGGATTTATATCAGCCTGGGGCAAGCGCA
>DAOPYU010000392.1:0-4533 GCA_035353095.1 Candidatus Sumerlaeota bacterium
CCCACTTCCGGAGGGTCCATGTGATGCGTAACCAAACCCACCCCACAGAACGCGCAAGAATCTATGCACGAGTAAAAAACGCGCTTTTCGGCGACAACGCTCCGTATCCGACGCGGACAAAGCGGTCCCGATGGCCATTCCTGCTCCTCCTGATCGGAGGGTTGTTCGCGGCCATCCAGATTTCAACCCTGGCCCAGGCGCCCGCGGCCCCCGCCTCCCTCCCGAAACAACCCTTTTTCGACTGGGCGAAAACCCCGCCAATGGGGTGGAACAGCTGGGACTGTTATGGTTGTACCGTGAACGAGGAACAGACAAAAGCCAACGCCGACTACATGGCCGAAAAACTGGCCAAGTACGGCTGGCAGTACATCGTCGTGGACATCCAGTGGTACACGGATTCGACCCGGGGGTTCGACTACGCCCGGGTCCCCCAGATCACCCTGGACGAGTGGGGCCGCCTGTTGCCGGTCCCTTCCAAGTTTCCCTCCGCGACGGATGGAAAGGGGTTCAAGCCACTTGCCGACGCCATTCACGGAAAAGGACTCAAGTTCGGCGTCCACCTGCTGCGGGGCATCCCACGGGTTGCAGTGGACAAGAATACCCCCATCCAGGGGACCGACTTCCACGCGGCGGATATCGCCGACCGGAAAAGCACCTGTCCCTGGAACCCGGACATGTACGGCGTGGACATGACCAAACCGGGCGCACAGGAGTACTACAACTCGGTCTTCAAACTCTTCGCCGAATGGGGGGTGGATTACGTCAAGGTGGACGACCTCTCGCGCCCCTATCACAAACCGGAAGTCGAAGCGCTCCGCAAAGCCATTGATGCGTCGGGCCGCCCCATGGTCCTGAGCACCTCGCCCGGCAACACGCCCCTGCCGGAAGGGGAACACGTCGCGACCCACGCCAACCTGTGGCGGGTCAGCGACGATTTCTGGGACAACTGGAAACTGCTCTACAACCAGTTCGGGCTGCTCGACCGGTGGACACCGTATCGGGCCGCCGGTCACTGGCCCGACGCCGACATGCTGCCGATCGGCAACGTGCGCGCCATCGAACCGAACGGGTGGACGCGATTCACCCGGGACGAACAGGTCACGATGTTGACCCTGTGGTGCATCGCCCGGTCGCCCCTGATGATCGGCGGCCACATGCCCAAAAACGACGCCTTCACCGAATCGCTGATCACCAACGACGAAGTGCTGGCCGTGAACCAGAACAGCGCGAACAACCGCCAGTTGTTTCGAAAAGACGGCACGGTGGCGTGGATCGCCGAGGCGCCGGAAAGCGCGGATCGGTATCTGGCTGTGTTCTACACGGGAAACGCCCCGGCGAAAAATCAGCCTCCTGTGGGAGGCGCTCCGGCGCAAACCCCGTCGCAAGAAGAAAAAGAACAAACCGTCCCTGTCCAGCTAACCGACCTGGGCTTTCCGGGAACCTGCAAAATCCGCGATCTCTGGAAGAAGGAAGACCTGGGCCAATTCAAAAACGAGTTCGCCCCCAAACTGCCGCTGCACGGCGCCGGACTCTACCGCGTCTCCCCCTGACAACGGCCCGCAAGACTACAATGGGAGAAACAAAAGGCAAGAGCCGGGTCTCGACACACCCAGCACAAAGTGACATTTCTATTTTGCGCGGTCATTATAACTTCTTCTTGACAGGGTGCTGGAATTTCACTAGATTCTCAATGTTGTTAACGTTAACGAAGTGACCTGCAAAGGGTAACATCATGAAGATTTCATTTTTACCAGAACCCAGGGACCGGGTCGTTCTATAACAATCGCGCTCTTATTGCGGCCCCCCCTTTGCAAACGGTCTGCTCCTGGCGCCACCGTATTATCGGAATCTGGCTCAAACTGGTTCTATAAATCACGATTGAAGGAGATCCTACATGTTACCCCGCGATGCCCGTTGTCTCCCGGCTTGCCGTTTGTCCATCGTTTTGATGGGACTGGCCTGCTGGGTGCTGGCCGCCAGCGGTCTGGCGCAGGAATCAAAAGCCGGCGCGGCCCAGGCCCTTTCCGTTCCGACCCCCGCCAAGTCCCTCAGCAACTATTTCCAGCCGATGCCGATCATCGGTTCCCTCGCCAAGGACGCCTGGGGCGCCCCGGAGGTTTTGCCGCGCGATCCCAGGAACGGCCTGGAAGATTCCACCCTCAAGCAGTGGTGTTACTGGGATGGCCAGATCATCAAGGCCCCCGACGGCAAATACCACATGTTCGCCAGCCGCTGGGATCAGGCCCGGGGGCATAACGGCTGGTTCGGCTCGGTGGCCGTGCATGCGGTCAGCGACAACCTGTTCGGGCCTTACACCGACAAGGGGATGTGCTGGCCTGACAATCAGGGAGGCAAGGGGCATAACGTCACCGCGCTCGTCATGCCCGACGGTCGCTATGCCGTCGTGGTCAGCGAGACCCGTCCGGGCGACGTCTTCGTCTCCAAATCCCTGGACGGTCCGTGGGAGCACCTCGGCCAACTTAAGGTTGACGCCAACGGCTTCAATCCCCGCGATGGCGGGATGTCCAATGTCAGCATCATGGTCCGCCCCGACGGCGATTACATGATCGTGCCGCGCTCAGGCGCCATCTGGCTCAGCAAGGACGGTATCCTGGGACCCTACAAGATCCAGGGTCCCCCCATTTATCCTAAAATCAAGGACTTACCCACCCTGGAAAACCTGGAAGACCCCGTGGTCTGGTACAGCGGCGGGCTTTATCACATCGTCGTGAACAGCTGGAGCAATCGCAAGGCGTTCCATCTGACGTCCGGCGATGGGATCAACGACTGGACTTACCAGGGCATCGCGTACGACCCGACCACGGATTTCCTGCGCTATACCGATGGGACCGTCAACCACTGGAATAAAATCGAGCGCCCGGGGGTTTACATCGAGGACGGCCACGTCAAGGCGTTCACGTTTGCGCCCATCGACGTCGAGAAGGATCAGGAACGGGGCAACGACACCCACGGCAGCAAAGTGCTCGTCGTGCCCTTCGATGGCGCGGCCCTGGATCGCGATCTTCAAAGTGCCCGCAACCGGCAACCGGTTTCCGCGCCCGCAGAATCCACGACGTCGCCAGTCGCTCAACCGGCACAGCCCCGGCGGGAGATGGACACAACCTCCCGCACTCTGAATCTGTCGGAAATCCGGATGCGCGACGTGTGCATCCTGCCCGATCCGGCTTCCAAAACCTATTACATGGTGGGTTCGGGTTTCGGTAGCGTCCGGACTTACACCAGCCAGGACCTCAAGACCTGGCAGGGGCCGAAAATCATCTTCACCCCGCCGTCCGACATCTGGGGCGATATCAAGACCACTGGAATCTGGGCGCCCGAACTCCACGCCTACAAAGGGAAGTATTACCTGTTCCTGACCTTCAACACCCGCAACAAACTCTCGGAACAGTGGCGCAACTGGGAGCGCGCGGGCCGCGTGACCCGTGGGTCGGCCATCCTGGTGAGCGATTCCCCCACCGGGCCGTTCAAGGCGTTTCTGAACCACTCGACTCCCCCGACGGACATGATAACGCTCGACGGGACCCTATGGATCGAAGAGGGAAAACCCTACATGGTCTTCGCGCATGAGTGGGTGCAGGTGGTCAATGGCACGATGGAGGCGATCCCGCTTAAGGACGACCTGTCGGAGGCCACGGGTGAACCGTTCAAACTCTTCCACGCGAGCGCGGCGCCCTGGAGCAAAACCGACGAGAAGATGGGAAACAACGTGACCGATGGCCCCTTCCTCCACACCAGCAAATCGGGCAAACTCTTCATGGTCTGGGCCAGCTATGGCACAGGGGGATACACTGAGGGAATCGCCATTTCGGATTCCGGAAAACTGGCCGGACCGTGGCGCCATCAGACCGAACCCCTTTTCAAGGACAACGGGGGCCATGCGATGCTGTTTACGACTTTCGAGGGAAAACTGATGATGGTGTTACACGCGCCCAACGAGAAAAATACGCAACCGCGCATTTTCGAGATGGAAGACACCGGGGAGACACTGAAGGTCGTTAAAGAATTCAAGGGAACGGAATAAACCGGTCCTGAGAAACGACAGGTGGCTAACGGCTCACAATCCCGGAAACAGGATCTCCGAGACCGCTGAGCGTCCGCCGGGTGCAAATAACCCCGGCAGACACTCAGCAATCCTCCCGAAATCACTCCAGCACCCCCAACAGAATCAGCGTCGCCTCCTGTTGTGGGGAGAGTTTCTGCCGCAGGGCCTCGCTGGCGTCGGCCATCTTTTTCCGGTTTTCCCGCGCTTCCGCTTTGTAGGCTTTCAGCGCTTTCCGCGCCTCTTCGTTCTTCTGTTGGGCCAGACCGCTCAGGTGCTTCTCCCGCAGGCTTTTCTGGACCGCATGACCGTCCAGCACCTTCTGAAGCGCCGGTTCAATCGTCGGCCACTGGGAGTCGGGCGCCTGAAGCGCCGACCGGAAGTCCGCCGCGCTCTGGGACCCGGTGGAGGCCACCGCCGCAGCCTGTGGTCCCCCCGGCAGGGAGGGCGGAACGAGGAACCCGCCCAGACCC
>DAOPYU010000393.1:0-4530 GCA_035353095.1 Candidatus Sumerlaeota bacterium
AGGAGTCCCTCCCCCCCTCCGAGACCCCCCTCCTCAACACCCGCGACGGCTTGAACCGCCTCGGCGGGAGCGAGGCGATCTACCGCAAGGTCCTCAAAATTTTTTACGAAGAAAACCTCGGGACCAGGCAGAAGGTGTTGGCCGCGTTGAACTCGGGCGACCACGAAACGCTCCAGCGCCTCGTCCATACCGTCAAGGGCGCCTCGGGCAATATCAGCGCGACCGAACTGTACACGCTGGCCGCGCAGACCGAAAACCTCATCCGATCCGGCGCCCAGCCCCTCGAGGCCCCGATCCAGATTTTTCTGGAATGCCTTGACCGCCTCCTCGACATCCTGGCCGACGTGGAGAAACTCGCCCTGAAACAGGACAGACACCCGTAAGAATCTTCATCCCGAAAACCGCAGTTGAACGTCTATAGTGTTTCTCAAAATAGAGTACCGATTTCCCTCTGCCACAACCGACCCAATATCAACGCTTTGTTATTTTCAGGGACAGGCCGATCAGGAATCTTTTTTGAGAAACGCTCTATCGCCCGGTTTTCTTTCAGGCGGGCGAGACGCCCGCCCTCCCGGAAATGCTTACTTTTGGGGGGAGAAAGCGGTTCCCGGGAGCGCCCATCTCCTGATGGGCGTAGTCAAATCCCTCATCCAAAAGGTGAGGGAGCCAAAACCGTTTTCGCGCCAAAACACACGAACAAAAGACTCGTTTTCGGCCCACACCTGCGGTTTTCAGATTCATGAGTCTCCCGAAAAGAGGCAAGCCGTGCGAAGAAAACTTCGCACGGCTTGCCTCTTTCGGGTCAGAGAATCGGATTCTTCCGCCACGCGCCCTTATCGCTTGTGAATCTGGTTGCGCAATATTTCGGCGTGCGCCACAAACTCCTTGATATCGGGCGCCTTCTTGTCCTTGTAATCCCGGACGATCTCGCGGTAACACTCCTGAGCCTTGTCATATTTTTTCTGCGAATCGTAAATCTGCGCCGAATAGTAGAGGCAATACACCACCACCTTGTCGTCATTCGGCAATTCCTTCCGCAGTTTCTCATACTGCGCCAGCGCATCGCTGCGCCGTCCCATGCCGTCCGTCACCAGCGCCATCGCCAACCGGGAACGGTTCACATAGTCGGTCGCTTCGGGCCAGGCTTCCACCAGTTTCTGGTACGCCGCCAGGGTTTTGTTCCCATTTTCCTCCCGGAACTCCTTGTACAGGGGGTCGTTGAACTTCGCGTGCAACTGCACCGCAAATTTCCACTGCTCGAAGACCGAATCCTGCACCGGAATATCGTACTTGGGCTTCGCCTTCGAGCGCCAGCCCGCGCATCCCACACACAGGCAGGCAACCAGACACACCCCGACCAGCGCCCGCAACCGGCCCGCTCTCCCTTTTCCGTGCGTCAGCAAGCTCCACACCGAGTCCATCATTCAGACCTCCCGAAATCAGATCGTCCCGCGCGCTCCGCACCATCCCTTCACGGGGTGGCGTGGGGATACGCCTGCGCATACAACAGATAAGAACAAAAACACAAAACCGTCAACGCATTCCAGTCGGCATCCACCAGAAAACTGACCAAAGCCAGAAAGGAAACCAGATCGGCACAGATGAACTGGCGCACACTGCGTTTCCAGAGCAGCACCGACAGAGCGGGCGGACGCAACCGGGCGTCAATGATCGAATCCACATACTGCCGCCGCACCCAGACCATTCCTCCCTGAGCCGCCAGCACCAACACCCCATATAGCCCATACGCGCCCCAATGCTGGGCCTCGCGCAACGGCCACAACCCCAGACCATTGCGATGCACAAACCAGAGGCGATCCATCAGAAAAGCGCAGACCAGGTACAGAAACGGCAACAGGAGACACCCACACCACATCCAGTGCAACCGGCGCACCATCACATCCGGGTCTTCCGACACCCAGGGATAGTCGCGTGGATCGAATTCCTCGTGCATTTTGGCTCCAACTCATCCAGGAGGAATTTACAGGGACAGCACTGCCGCCCGCAACGCCCGGATATGGTCCGGCGTCGTGCCACAGCACCCCCCCACGATATTCGCCCCAGCCTCGAGCAACGCAGGGACCTGAGCGGCCATCTGCCCGGGCGACTCGGGGAAGACCGTCCGCCCGCCCTCATTCCGCGGGGCGCCCGCATTGGCCTGCACCAGGATGGGCGTGTCGGGACAGACCGATCGCATCTCGCGCGCCACCTCGATCATCCCGCCAATCCCGTTGCCGCAATTCGTCCCGATCACGTGCGCGCCCGCCTCGACCATTGCCAGGGCCGCCTGCGCGGGCGTCACCCCCATCATCGTGCGGTACTCGCCCTTCACCGTCTTCTCGAACGTGAACGTGGCCAGCACCTCGCACGCCGTATGTTCCCGCGCCGCCCGGACGGCCAGGGCCGCCTCGTCCAGCGCGCTCATCGTCTCGACACAGATCGCGTCCGCTCCGCCGCGGGCCAGCGCCTCAACCTGCTCACGAAAAGACGCGTACACGTCCTCCTCGGGCACCTCGCCCATCATCAGCACCACGCCCGACGGCCCCACCGACGCGATCACCCAGCGGTCGTCGCCCGCGGCCTCGCGCGAGAGACACGCCGCCGCCTCGTTCAATTCCGCCGCCCGATCCGCCAGACCGTAATGGGCCAGTTTCAGGGAGGTGCCGCCGAAACTGTTCGTTTCGATCATGTCCGAGCCGGCCGCCACATAACTCTGCGCGATCGCCCGCACATCGTCCGGACGCTCCACGCACCACAATTCCGGACACTGCCCCGGTTCCAGCCCCTTCTGCTGCAGAAACGTGCCCCAAGCCCCATCCGACACCAGAATCCGCCCCGACCGAACCGCTTCCACGATTGAACCTCGAGCCATGTTCACCACCCCTTCCCGGAAAGAATCCATTCCCCTCTTCAAGTCCCATTCTTCAAAAGAAAAAAGACCCGTCAAGGTCTTTCAAACACCCCCAGCATACCCACCTCATTCACCCGGATCAACCCCCAACTCGCGCCTCAACCATTCCGCAACCCGGTCCAACTCCAGCGTTACCCGGGGGATCCATTTCCTTCCCCTCCCTGCTCCGTCGGCAGTCGCCGACCGAGGGGGTCTGGGGGGCGAGCACCCCCCCAAATATCGGTTGAGCAATAGATGCTAATGACGTTTACCCCTCGTTTACCCCGATTCCGGCCATCTGGCGCGCCGCCATGTCTTCATCCGCCTCCACCGGCACTGCCACGGGGACCTCGACTTCTTCCCCCAGAAATTGCGGTTCGAGCGCTTCGAGAAACGCCGTCAGCGCCACCTCGATCATCGAGTCGTCCGGCTCGCGCGTCGTGATCTTCTGGAACGCGAACCCCGGCGCCAGCAGGAGCCGGTAGAGCCAGAAATCCGGCCGCCGTCCCGCGCGTCGCGTCACCTCGTAGGCCAGACCCGCCACCAAGGGCATGAACACGATGTGCAACAGAATGATCGCCGGCTTGCGCGCCCACACCGACCAGTCGCGGAACCCCGGATACACCTCGACGATCAGCGCCGCCAACAGGCTGAAAATCACAATACTCACCAGGATCACCACGGCGATGAACGTCGTCCCGCAACGCGGATGCAGCGTTGTCATCGGGCGGATCGCCTCGAGTTCCAGCGGCAGTTTCTTCTCGTGCGCCATCACCACCTTGTGCTCGGCCCCGTGGTACTGAAACAGACGCCGCACATCCGGCATCAGCGAAATCCCCCAGATATACCCCACAATCACCAGCACCCGCACCGCGCCGGAGATCAGGTTGTACAGAACCGGACTGTCAATCTCCTCCAAGCCCGACAGCATCGTCGCATAGTTCGGCAACGCCACAAAGAGCAGCATCCCGAACCCCATGCTCACCAGGAACATCACCGCCATCTGCCAGGCCGGAATCGTCGGCTCCTCGCCCGGCGACGTCCCGGCGTCCTTCACCCCGTCATCCGGCGCGCCAGTTGACGTCTTTGAGGTGGCACGGGCGTCCCGCCCGTGTTTTTCGTCCGGAGCCTTATTCCCGTTATCCGCTGCGTCGGTCCCATTCGCCGCCGCAGCCTCGTCCGCCTCCATCTCCTGAGCGCCCCGTTCGGCCACGTTGGCCGAATACTCGAGCGTCCGATAGCCCAGCAGCATCATTTCAATCAGCGAGACCGCCCCGCGCACCACCGGCAGCGCCAGCCACTTGCGGCGCTTCACCACCGGGATAAACGAATGCGAACGCATGACGATGCCGCCCTGGGGCTTGCGCACCGCCACCGCATAGGACTGCGGCCCGCGCATCATCACACCCTCAATGACCGCCTGACCGCCCATGGCGAAATCCGCGTCCGCCTTCACGCCGTTTCCGGCATCGCCAGCGGGCGACTGCGCTTTTATCTTCCCCACTTTTTCCTCCCGCACATTCCCACTCCCCATCGAGCCCAACCCGATCATACCGATCCTCCCCCGACAAACGCGCGCCCCCGGCGCACAGTTCCTATCAGTATCGCGTGTGGCGAAAGGAAAGTCCAAAGGAAAAAGA
>DAOPYU010000394.1:0-4527 GCA_035353095.1 Candidatus Sumerlaeota bacterium
TTCTCAAGCTTAAGCGCCCGATAAAGATTTAGTATGGACTGGCTGAAAAAGAATCAACTGGCTGCATTGAATTGGGAGGTGACCATGCCGGGGCATGGGTTTCTTACGGATCGTTGGATTGTCTTCCTGCTTGTGCAGGGTAATCGTGTCAAAGCGGTCTTTCGGACTCAATTCCATGTGTTAGAAAAGAGTGGGCACGATGCGCATTATGACGGGACGGAAAACCTGAGCGTAGATCCGGAAACCGGCGAGATTGTTCTGACTCGGACCGGAACGAGTTATTTTAAGAAGAAAGGCCCAAGACATGGCTACTTGGACTGTCAAGATCCAGAAGAAGTCGATGATGATGGAAAGATGTTCTGGGTCGTTTGTAACGAAGAAAAGCAGGTTTACCGTTTTAGTCTGAAGGGCTCGAATCTGGAGTGTTTGTCAGGAAAGCACTTTCTTGTGAATGGAAATGAGAAACCGATGGTCAACATCGCTGCCGAGTATGGCGTTACCTTGAAATGGCTCAGGGAACTGAATCCAGCCATGCGGAGCGCCCTGTTCTGCAATGGCCCGGTCTTAATCGGGGAGATCGCACCGCTGAAGTCACTGGACATGACTTCCATATTATCCATGCAATGACCCAAGAGGCCTCTTTTTTATAGATGTGGAGGCTCGCGGCGAGAGTCTGTGGTTCCTTATGGACGATTTATGCCCACCCCTTCCTCTGGTACTTGAGGCGGGCGAAGGTTTCGTAGAGCCAGTTGTAGAAGACGCGCAGGCGCAGGGTCGGGTTGGTGAGGTGGCCGAGGGCGAACTTGCGATCCACGCAGGGTTGCGACACGACGGTCAGGCCTGTCTTTTCGAACGTGGCGGCGGCGCGGCGCGAGTGCGTGGGCGAGGTGACGAGCAGGATGCGCGACCACCCTTTCTCCTCGCACAGGCGGCGCACGGCCAGGGCTTCCTGGCGGGTGGTGAGGGCCGGTCCGACGAAGTACATCGGCACGTCGCGTCCCAGCAGCCGGGCCAGTTCCCGGGCGTCGTCGTCCCCCGACGGGGCGTTCTCCGGCAGGGTGGTGCGGATCAGGACCGGCGCCCACCCCTGTCGGAAGTACTCGAGCCCGCTCAGGTGCCGGTCCAGCGCCCGCTCGGTGAGGCGTCCGTCGAGCGTGACGCTGCTCGACAGCACGACCAGCGCGTCGCAGGGCGCGACAAGCGGGTCGGTCCGGATCAGTTGCGCCGCGAGAGTACTGGAAACCGGGGTGAGCGCCACAAAACTGAACACAAGGGCGCAGGCGATTGCCCCTGTCAGAAACAACCGCCGAAACCATACCAGCGGGTATCCCACGAAGAGAACAAGGAGGGGAACAAAGAGGTCCCACCCCTCGTAACCGATCATGGTGATAAATGGCAGAACCAGCAACAGGTAACCCAATCCCGCCGGACAGGTGAGCGTTCGGCGCAGGCGATCCAGAAGCCCGCGCGCCAGGCGGACAAGGGGGGAATGGACCGACGCCTCGGTCTGGGAAGGGAGCGAGCAGGTCGGCGGTTCGGGAGCGGGAAAGGCCATTTCTTGATTCATTCTGAAACAGGAATCTGCATACACCGTACTGTACGGAAAAAGATTCTGATGCTGTCCCAACAAGGCCCGCTTCAGCGGGCTATTCTTTGCACCCGCCTTCAGGCTGGGTGTCCCCGTTTTTTCTTTATTCTGAAGCCGGCTTCAGCCGGGCTTCCTCTTTCAGTTTTCATTTCCATTCAGGGCTGTTCCCTCTCTTCCGTTGTTTCAAGAACAGGATTAACCGTCCCCCTGTGATGGTGCTCCTTCTGATTCTCCACATGCTGTATGACGCTTGGGATATTTTTTTTCGAGAAACCGACAACTCCATCCTGCCCCGGTTTTATCCCCGTCGCCCGCGCCGTTGCCGCTTCGATTGAGGGTTTGTTTTGTTGAACCACGGCTCCTGAACCAGTTCCAGGTCCATTTCCCCTTCGATCTCGCGGACACGCGTCACGCGGACCTTGACGCGCTGGGCCAGACGGAACGTGCGGCGGGTGAAGCGGCCGATCATCCGCACCCGGTGTTCGTCCGGTTCGTACTGGTCGTCCTCGATCGTCTTGGCGTCCACGTACCCCTCGACCGGGTAGTCAATGAGTTCCACAAAAAACCCCTTGCGAGTGATTCCGGCGATCCACCCCTCGAAGACGCCCCCGACATACTCGCGCATGAATTCGAGCGCCTTGAGGGTCTCGGCCTGACGTTCGACGTCCTCGGCCCACTCGGCCTGCGCGTTACAGGTGTCGGCGATCTTCTCGACCGCCTCGTCGGTGAACCGCTCGAAGTAGTCCGGTTCCTTCGTTTTCCCCTGAAGCGCGTCCTTCAGGACGCGGTGGGTGAGCAGGTCCGGGTAGCGGCGGATGGGCGAAGTGAAGTGGCAGTAGCACGTCGAGGCGAGACCGAAGTGTCCCCGATTCTCGGGCCAGTAGCGCGCCCGCATCAGGCCGCGCAACAGGAGGTACTGACCGATGTGTCCGCCGTCGAGCCGGGCCATCCGGGCGACCATCGGTTGCAACAGCGCCGGGGTGGGGATGAACTTGTGCGTGGGCATCTGGACACCGAAGACGGAGAGCGCGGGCGCCAGTTTGGCCAATGAGTTGGGATCGGGCACCTCGTGGATGCGGTAGAGCACGGGCAGTTCCTGTTGCCGCATGTGCCGCGCCACGGTTTCGTTGGCGATCAACATGCACTCCTCGACCAGCCGGTGGCTCTCGAACCGTTCGCTCCGGAGCAGTTCCAGCACATCGCCCGTTTCGTTACAGACGATTTTTTTCTCGGGCATGTCCAGATCGAGCGCGCCGCGTTCCATCCGCATGCGGTTGAGCGCGCGGGCCACCTCGCGCAGCTCGAGCAGGTCGTCGGCCACGTCGGCGAAGGCGAACTCACCGCGCCGTTGCGATTCGTCGAAGAACTCCTGCACTTCTCCGTAGTTCAGGCGGTGGCGCGAACGGATCACCGACTCGGCCAGTTCGTAACGCGTCACGTCCCCCGCGCGGTTGATGTCCATGAAACAGGTGAGCGCGTAGCGGTCCTCGTCGGGTCGCAGGCTGCACAGGTCGTTGCTCAACCGCTCGGGCAGCATCGGCACGACGCGGTCCACGGGGTAGATGCTCGTGCTGCGACGCAGCGCCTCGGCGTCGAGCGCCGTGTCAGCCGTGACGTACTGGGCCACGTCGGCGATATGGACCCCCAGCCGCCAGAGGCCGTCCCCCAGTTTCTCGATCGAAAGCGCGTCGTCGAAGTCTTTCGCGGTGGCCGGGTCAATGGTCACGATTCGCAGGCTGCGCAGGTCGCGTCGCCGGGCCAGTTCCGTCGCGCTGGCGGGTGCGGCGAAGCGTTCCGTCTCGCGCTGGACCTCCTCGGGAAACTCCACGTCCACATTCAGGTCGCGCAGCAACGTCAGAACGGCCAGGCCCTGTTCTCCCGGCAGGCCCAGGAACTCCTCGATCTCGACGATCAGGGGTTCTTCGATCCCGTGCGACCATTCGACCACGCGAGTACGGACCCACGCGTTGTCGGGTAGTTCGCTCTTTGCGGGCGCCTTGCGCACCTCGATCGCGCGGCCGATTCGGGTGTTGCGCGGCACGAGGAGGCCCCCGCTCGGTCCGATGCGGGTGAACTGACCGACGATGTGTTCGTGGGCGCGGCGCAGCACCTCGAGTACGCGCCCCTCCTCGCGCCCGCGACCGCCGGGGTAGAGTTCCGCCGCGACCGTGTCGCCGTCGAGCGCGGTACCGAGGTTGTGCCCCTGAATCAGGACGTCGTCCCCGTCTTCGCCCACGCCGATAAGGAACCCTTTTCCGCGCACGGAAACGTGCAATCGGCCCTCGGCGCGTCGCGAAGCCGGCGTGGGCAGGGTGAAGTACTTGCGCCGCAGCCGCACGAGCCGTCCTTCCTGGACCAGCTGCATCAGGAGCGCCAGCACGGTCTCCTGGCGCGAGTAGGGCGCGCCGACATGCTCGAGAATCTCGAACATCGGCACGGGCCGTCCCGGAGTCTGTTCAAACAGGCGCATCAGGTGGTCTAAGGATAAATCCATGAGGAGGCTTTCTGAGTCGTTTCGGATTGTACCGGGACCCGTTTTTATTCCCATTCCCGCAGAATCGCGTCGAGTTCCTCGCGGAACGCCTGGAGGAGGTTCTGTTCGGCGCAGTGGCGCACGATCTGGCCCTTGCGGAACAGAATGCCCCGGCCGTGGCCGCCCGCGATGCCCAGGTCCGCCTCGCGCGCCTCGCCCGGGCCGTTCACCTCGCACCCCATCACGGCGATCCGCAACGGTACGCGGATCGGTTCCAGAATCCGCTCGACCTCGGCGGCCAGCCCGTACAGATCAATCGTGGTGCGCCCACAGGTCGGACACGAAATCAGGTCCGGTCCGTCGTGGCGCAGGCCCATGGACTGAAGCAGACGCCGCCCCACCCACACCTCTTCCTCGACCGGCCCGGTCAGCGACACGCGGATCGTGTCGCACAGGCCGTCCATCA
>DAOPYU010000395.1:0-4509 GCA_035353095.1 Candidatus Sumerlaeota bacterium
GGAAATTACTGGCGTGTGGACGCGCCCGGGTCCATCGACTGATGCCGTTTTCCATTCGACTGGTGGATCGGACGGTCAACGAAAGTGTTTTACAACCGGTCAAGATTAAACTGGATCCTGGAAGCAAGACGACGGGAATGGCTTTGGTGCGTGAATCTGAAACGATTGACGACGCAACGGGTGAAATTCACACCACGGTTCATGTTTTAAATTTGTTGGAGCTTCATCATCGCGGTCAACAAATTAGCGAGTCATTAACGGCCCGGCGGCAAATGCGAAGGAGACGGCGTAGCAAGCTACGCTATCGAAAGCCCCGGTTCCTGAATCGTGGAAACAAAAGCAAAGGCTGGATCGCCCCCAGTCTGCAACATCGAGTTGATACGGTCAGCGCATGGGTCAACCGCTTTCAACGGCTGGCCCCGATCACCGGGATTGCTCAGGAATTAGTCCGGTTTGATGCGCAACAAATGGAGAACCCAGAAATCAGCGGGATTGAATACCAACAGGGAACCCTGGCTGGTTTTGAAACCCGTGAATACCTGCTGAATAAGTGGGTGAGGGAATGCGCTTATTGTGGGGCCAGGAGCGTTCCTTTGCAGATTGAGCATATTCACCCCCGCACTCGTGGCGGCAGTAACCGGGTAGCCAATCTGACCCTGGCCTGTCAGCCCTGTAATCAGCAGAAAGGCGCTCAAGAAATTGAGGTCTTTTTAGCAAAAGACCCAAAACGATTAGCGCGGATTCAGGCGCACGCGAAAGCCCCACTCAAGGACGCGGCAGCGGTTAATTCAACCCGCTGGGCGTTGTTTAACACGCTCAAAAGCACGGGCGTTCCGGTCACTACGGGGTCAGGTGGGCGCACTAAATTTAATCGGGCGCAACTTCAAATTCCAAAGACCCATGCACTGGATGCGGCCTGTGTAGGAAATATAGAGGCGATCCAGGGTTGGAAGAAACCCACTTTAGCGATTAAAGCGACGGGACGCGGCAGTTATCAGCGAACTCGACTCAATGCCTATGGATTCCCGCGCGGCTATCTGACTCGACAGAAACGCATTAAGGGATTCCAAACCGGGGACATGGTGAAAGCCGAAGTCACCAAAGGCAAGAAAACCGGTTCCTATCTTGGGCGTGTTGCCGTTCGTGCCCCGGGAAGTTTCAACCCTCAAATCGCGCAAGGGGTGGTTCAAGGCGTTGGCTATCGATACTGCAAAGTTATTCAACGTGCGGATGGTTATGGCTATTCGCAACTCGGCACATTCCAAAAAGAAGCCGAACTTCGTTAGGCCCGCTCTGCCTCCCCGGCGTAAACGCCGGGGTCTCTCGCGGAGAATCCGATGAAATCGTTCCAGGAGCACGATTTCCACTCACTCGAACATTCAAGAGGTGCGCATGTCCCGTAATCGCAAGAGCTGGGCTGGTGTCGAGGATCCGCTCTGGTACAAAGACGCCATCATCTATCAGCTGCACGTCAAGGCGTTCGGCGACAGCAGCCAGGATGGTTTCGGCGATTTCCGAGGCCTGATCCAGCGCCTGGACTACCTCCAGGAACTGGGGGTGGATACCCTGTGGCTCATGCCCTTTTACCCTTCGCCGCTGCGGGACGACGGCTATGACATTTCCGACTATCAGAATGTTCATCCCGATTACGGCACACTCGCCGACTGCCGGGCCTTCATCCACGAGGCCCACGCCCGGAATCTTAAGGTTATCACCGAACTGGTGATCAACCACACGTCCGACCAACATCCCTGGTTCCAGACCGCGCGCCGTGCCCCGCCTGGTTCGCTGGAACGAAATTTCTATATCTGGAACGACGACGACCGGAAGTTTCCGGAAACCCGTATCATTTTCACCGACACCGAGACCTCCAACTGGGCCTGGGACCCGGTAGCCAAGCAGTACTACTGGCACCGGTTCTTCTCCCACCAGCCGGACTTGAACCACAACAATCCGGCGGTGGTGAAGGCGGTAATCAAGGTCATGCGCTTCTGGCTAGATCTGGGCGTGGACGGGCTGCGGCTGGACGCCATCCCCTATCTGTGCGTGCGCGAGGGCACCTCCAATGAGAACCTGCCGGAAACCCACTCGGTGATCAAGCGAATGCGGTCGGTGGTGGACCGGCATTACCGCAGCCGCCTGTTTCTAGCCGAGGCCAACCAGTGGCCGGAGGACGTGCGCGACTATTTTGGCGACGGTGACGAATGCCACATGGCCTACCATTTCCCACTGATGCCGCGCATGTTCATGGCCATCGCCCAGGAAGATCACTATCCCATTTTCGAAATCCTCGAACAGACCCCTGATATTCCTGAGAATTGTCAATGGGCGATCTTCCTGCGCAATCACGACGAGTTGACGCTGGAAATGGTCACCGACCGAGAGCGGGACTACATGTATCGCACCTACGCTGCCGATCCGCGTATGCGCGTGAACGTCGGCATCCGCCGCCGGCTGGCACCCCTGCTGGACAATGACTCCAGCAAGATCAAGCTAATGAAAAGTCTGTTGCTGTCGATGCCGGGCACTCCGATCATCTACTACGGCGACGAAATCGGCATGGGCGACAACTTTTACCTGGGCGACCGCAACGGCGTGCGCACCCCGATGCAATGGAGTCCCGACCGTAACGCCGGTTTTTCCCGTGCCGACCCACAACTACTGTACCTGCCGCCGATCATGGATCCGATCTATGGCTATCAGGCGGTCAACGTGGAAGCCCAACAGCGCGAACCCGCCTCTCTGCTCAACTGGATGAAGCGCCTGATCGCGGTGCGCCGGTCCTGTCAGGCGTTCGGGCGCGGGCGGCTGGACATGCTGCGGCCCGGCAACCGCAAGATTCTGGCTTATGTCCGCACTTACGGCGATGAAACGGTGCTGTGCGTGGCCAATCTGTCGCGTTCCGCACAGCCGGTGGAACTCGACCTCAAGCCGTACAAAGGGCAGGTTCCAGTGGAAATGCTCGGTCAGACCGCCTTTCCACCGATCAGCGAGTTGCCGTATCTGCTCACGCTGCCCCGCCATGGATTTTATTGGTTCCGGCTAACCCAGGCCGCACCGCCCGCCTGGCACGAGGACACGCTACCGGGCCTAGAATTGCGAGTACTGGTCCTGTTTCATGGCTGGAAGAGTTTTTTCGTCGATCAGGTCGAGCCCGGACGACGGGCGATGGCGGCGGCCCTGCACGAACGGCTGGTCCGGGAGGTTTTGCCGGCGTTCCTGCCGACCCAGCGCTGGTTCGCCGGCAAGGGTGGGCACATCGAAAAGGTCGAGTTCGAGAAATACGATATCTGGCCCGACCGCAGCGAGTGGTTGTTGGCGCGCATCCGGGTCTGGCTGGCCGGACGACCCGAGCCGCAGGATTATGGGCTGCCGCTGGCGCTGGCGTGGGGGGACAATAGCGACGAAAAACTCCGACCACTATGGCCCTACGCCTTGGCCAAGGTACGGGTCCGGGCCAAGATGGGGCTACTGTACGGCGCGTTCGCCGATGAGCGGTTCTGTCAATATCTGGTCGGTATGATCGCGCGCAGCGCCCGCTTGCCACTGGGCCAGGGTTGGCTGCGCTTCTCCGCCACGCGGCTGTTCGCTGACCTGGCCGGCGATGCCCCCGAATCGTTGCCGGCCAAGCGGCTGGCATTGGACAGCAGCAACACCACCATCGCCTTCGGCGACCGGCTGCTGATGAAAGCCTATCGCCGCTTGCAGCCTGGAATTAACCCCGAACTGGAAATGGGCCGTTTCCTGACGGAAATCGGTTTCCCCAACATCGCGCCACTGGCTGGCGCGCTCGAGTATGAAAGCGAAGATGGCGACAGCACGACGCTGGTGTTGCTGCAAGGCTTCGTCGCCAATCAGGGCGATGCCTGGAGCTATACGCTGGATTACCTCAAACGTTTCCTGGACGATTGCCGGCAAGGAATGGAAACGGTTAGCGCCGCCGGCGCCAGCGCCCATGCTTCCTATCTGCTGTTCGCCGCCACCCTGGGCCGACGCACCGGGGAATTACATCGGGCGCTGGCGCAAACAACCGGTGACTCAGCTTTCGATCCCGAACCGATCTCGGCGACCGACAGCGCGGAATGGTCGGACCAAATCCGTGGGGAGATAAAAACGACTTTCGAGCGGCTGGAACAGATCCTAAGCCGGCTTCCGGAACCGGCGCGGTTACTGGCCGAACAGATTCTGGAGTTGCGAAGCGTGGCCTCCGCACGGGTGGCGCAAATCGAGGCGTTAACCCTGCAAGCCATGAAGACTCGTTATCACGGCGACTACCACCTTGGCCAAGTGCTGGTGGCCAGGGATGACGTCATCATCATTGATTTCGAGGGCGAACCATCGCGGTCGCTGGCGGAGCGCCGCGCCAAGCATTCGCCGTTGCGGGATGTAGTCGGCATGTTGCGCTCCTTCAACTATGCCGCACATGCTGCCCTGCGCCAAGCCACCGCCGATGGAACCTGCGATCCGGCAACATTTTTACCGCATGTCAACGATTGGGAACGGCAAACC
>DAOPYU010000396.1:0-4508 GCA_035353095.1 Candidatus Sumerlaeota bacterium
TTCGGTCCGAAGCAGCTGCCGGCGCTGAGCCGTTCGATCGGAAAGGCGATTACCGATTTCAAAAAGGGTCTGAACGATATCAAGGATGATATCGAGACGGCCGCGGACGCGGAACCGGAGGTCGCCAAGAAGACCGCCGAAGCCCCCAAGCCAGTGAACGAACCTGCCGTTAAGAGCTGAGGGGGATTCCCTTCCCAGAGCGTTGTTGTGAAAATGGGAACCTTCTGTCTTATGGGATCTCGCATCCGTGAGAGAGAAGGTTCTTATTTTGCCGTGAGAGGTGGCGCGTTTTGCTGAAGTTGCTCAAAAAGGAACCCGACCTCAATCCCGAACGGAACATGAACATCCTCGACCATCTCGAGGAACTGCGCTATCGGATGATTCTTTCCATTCTGGCGCTGGTTTTCGGTTTTGTGGTGGGGATTTTCCTGGCTGAGTCCACCCTGCACGTTCTCTTTCTCCCTTTTTCCGGAATTGATCTGCATAGCAATCAGACTAATATGAAAATCGCGATTGAGCCGGATGGAAGTCTTCGGTTATTGAACGGGAAGACTCCGAAAGAGTTGAAAGGACTCAACCCCTATCAGCTCGAGTTCTATCTGCCGACAACAGTTGCGAGGATGGAAGGGCGCGTTTCGCAGACGGAGGAAACGGTTCTTGCGGAAGACGGGGACTCCTCCACTTCGGATACGCTGAAGACTCAGTCCGACACGGAAGCGACTTCCGGGGGGCTGGCCAACTGGATTCGATCCAAATTGAGTTTCATCAATTGGGAAAAAAAGGTGAGCGAGGATATTCAGCCCGATTTTGTCTGGGGCAACAGTATTGAGAAGCCGATTTTCCTCGACCCGATGGACCCGGTCATGTTGTGGCTCAAGACGGCTTTCTTTCTGGGGCTCCTGATCGCATTGCCGTTGATTCTCTACCAGTTGTGGGCCTTTATCGCGCCGGGGCTTCTGGCCACCGAAAAGAACGTCATCGTCCCGATTCTGGCATTCGCGTGTTTGTTGTTTCCGACGGGCGCCACAATCGCTTATTTCGGGTTCCGGATGATGCTCCGCTTTCTCCTGACGTTTCAGATTGCCAACATGCAGCCGGCCATCAATGTCTTCAATCTTCTGGGGCTTGAACTGCAACTCATGGTGGGATTTGGCGCCGCGTTCGAACTCCCGATCGTGATCATGTTCCTGACGATGCTGGGATTGGTCAACCCCGCCAAGCTGCGCGCGTGGCGCTCTTACGCGATCGTGGTCAATGCGGTCGTCGCGGCGGTCGTGACTCCCAGTCCCGATCCCTGGAACATGTTGCTCACGATGATCCCGCTTGTGGTTCTTTATGAGATTTCGATCTGGGCCTCGATTCCGATTGCTCGCAAGCGAGCCCAGGCGGATCGGGAACTCGAAGAGGAAGAAAACGAAGAAAACGTCCGGACTGTTGAGGCGGAAGCGTATTCGAGTCTCCAGACCGTCGAGGCGCCGGTCTCGACGGAGGTCGCTTCGGAAGCGGTTCCGGATGACGATGAACCGGTGGTGGGCCCCTATCCCGGTTATGAGAGTTCTTCTTCTCCTCAGTCGTATTACGAACCGCCGGTTTCTGAGCCGGAAGTGGCGGCGCCGGGGGAGGTGTCCGCTGTAAGCGAGGTGTACTATGGAGAACCGCGTGACCAGCGTCGGGAAGACCGCAAGCGTTGGAAGCGCAAGCAACTGCGCCGGATGCGCTACCGTCCGGATGAAGACGAGTGAGTTTTCCGGCCTAAATTGAAAAGCGGATCGGGTTGCGATGGGCGGTCGCGCTCTTCGTCCGATTTCGTGTCAAAAAAAGTGGCGAGGGTTTTCGTTCTTCCATAGAATAGGCGCCTGAAGCGTTTGAGACAGGCTGGGGTGTGAGGCTTGAGTGTCGGAATGCCGTGTGTTGGGATTGGCAAGTCGGCTCATGTTTTTCCAAAGGAGGGGGCCGTGTCTGAGAAATCGCTGATCGCGGGGTGGCGGGTTCCTGCGGAGTTTCGGGTACGGTTGGACGAGTGCCTGAATGCGGAGTATGAACGGATCTGGCTGGATGAGGAAAGTGAAGCCTCGGCTTTCCTGAGGAGCGGCAGGCGGATCGCGGCGTTGCTTCTGGAGCAACCCTCGGGCTCGAGAGGCCGGGATCTGTTGCGGGAGGCTCATCTGAGTCATCCGGATCTTCCCATCGCGTTTCTGGCCCGGACCACCGAATCGGCGATCTATACGAACCTGCAGACGTACGCCGTGGGGGCCGCCCTGCCGGCGAACCCGGAACTTTCGGATCGGCAGCTCTCGCTTTTCTTCAAGCATCTGGTGGAACCGAACCTGCGGGGAGGGCTGTCGGATTATTTCCCGAAGAGCCATCCCATCAAGCGCTACCGGGTGACCGATCAGGCGCGCCGGAACGAGATTCTCGAGGCGGTTTCCGCCGACTTCGATGGCACGGTGACGGTGGATTCCTATGATTTGCAGCTGGTTTTCGAAGAGATCCTGAACAATGCGCTGATTCACGCGTTTCGCACCACCCGCAGCCATCCCAAGTATGGCGCCGCATCCAAGACGTTGCTCGATTCCGAGGATGAGGTCTGTATCGAGTGGACCACGTATCCCAACCCGCAGGATGCGGCCCAGACCTATGGAGCCCTGGCCATATCGGATAATCAGGGACTTCTGGCGCCGCAGGTGGCCTGGGAACGGTTTTTCAGGCAGACCAGCCTGAAGGGCCTGCTCGACACAAACGGACGCGGGTTGTACCTGGTCCATCTGCTTTCCAGTCTGATGCTGATCAATATCTGGCCGGGTAAACGAACCGAGATTCTCGCCTTCTTCGATCCGGTTCCCCAGGGAACGGATCGCCCTGTCAGTATCCGGGTTCATCAGAACGCAGACGGGTTGTCGGGTCTTGAGGTTTGATCGCCCCCAAACCGCGGTTATAAACCCAAGTCCACTGTACCCAACCGGATTGGGTGTACCCAAAAGGTGATCCCGGGGGGGGATGAACCGGAGATCGAAAAGGGGCGGGTCAAGCGCCACCGGCGCGAACCATTGTAGCTTGGGGCATCGCCCCAAGAACAGACTGGGTTGTTTTCAAGAGGGCTGAAAGCCCGTTTTATCCAGACGTTTCTTCCCATCCCGCTCGGGCGGGCCTTCAGCCCTTCAGAAGATGGGGACATTCTCCCTGGGGCGACGCTGCGCTTGCCCCAGGCTACGATCAATCCGCGCCGTTGGCGCTTCGACTGCGGTTTTGATCCGCTCGGGCTTCCTCGTATTTTCGGAATCGGAAAAAATCAGGAAACAGAAAAGCCCGCCAGTTGGCGGGCTTTTCTGTTGGATCGTGAAAGAAATGGCGGGAGAGACGAGACTTGAACTCGCGACCTCCGGCTTGACAGGCCGGCGCTCTAACCAAGCTGAGCTACTCCCCCGCAGTGGGGTCGAAAAATCCATTCCCCTTCATTAAAATCGCCCGCTCGGGCGGGCGTCCTGAGTGACGCAAAATGGCGGGAGAGACGAGACTTGAACTCGCGGCCTCCGGCTTGACAGGCCGGCGCTCTAACCAAGCTGAGCTACTCCCCCGCACAGGGGTCTTACTTCTTACCCGATGGCCATCGAGGAATCAAGAAGAATCTTCCGATGACTCTACTTTTTCCACACGCGGGTGACCGCGTCGAAGTCCCCTCAGGCGTTCAACTGCTTGAGAATATCGCACAGCTCGGCGCGGATCTGGCGCAGTTGCGTCTGGCGAGTCGCTTGCGGCTGAGGAGCCGCGGGCTGCTGCGCGGGACGGGTCATGCGTCCCCCCCCGCTGCGTTCCGACTGAATCAACTGGCGCGCCCCCGCAATCGTGTATTTCTGGCGATGGAGCAGATCCTGAATCCGCAGGACCAACTCGATGTCGGGTTGCCGGTAACGGCGCTGGTCGCTCTTATCCTTTTCCGGCGTCAGGGAGGGAAACTGCGTCTCCCAGTAACGCAATACGTAGGGTTTCAGTCCGGTGATCTTGCTGACTTCCTGAATACGGTAGAACAATTTTTTCGGATACGGACGGGGTTCCGGGGTCTTGTCTTCGGTTGGGGACGTTGTGGCAGGTCTCATGGGGAATAACCTCCTTGGCAGTGAGAACAGGCGCTTGGTCGTACAGCACAAGCAGTGTTGAGGTAACAGGACGGGAACCCCGGACGATTATTTCAGATCGGCGCGCAAAATGACTGCCGTTCTTTGGCTCTAAAAGAGTTGCAGTGCTTTTGCGCACTCGATTGAGGTTATTTCGCTCCGGACGGCCCCCGGGAGGGAGGAACAAACCTCCTTGCCAGACCAGTTTTTTTCCAGGCACGAGTGTTCAATGGACATCCGAGACAACGTGCAAATATGCCCATTGCTCAATGCTGAAATACAATATGTGGATGAGACAGAGAAATGCAAGTTTTTTCTTCCGTCTGAAACGTGTGGGGGAGGGGTGCATCTCCCGAATTTGTGGGAAGGAGGGTTGTGATCAACCGGATCTAGGGG
>DAOPYU010000397.1:0-4500 GCA_035353095.1 Candidatus Sumerlaeota bacterium
ATTTCAAGGGCAAGCGCGTCAAGGTCGAACTGGCGCTGGTGCGCGGCAAGAAGGATTACGACAAGCGCCAGGATATCAAGGAGCGCGAGAGCCGCCGCGAAATGGACCGGGCGATCAAGGATTCAAAGCGATAGGGTTTCCTCAGGAGAAAGACGCTGTGTCAAAAGAACAGGACGTGATCCCTCAATTGAGAGTGAGTGAAAAAGAGCGGAAGGCGCGTCGGTCGTATGAATCGCTTTCTCCCACCCTGCGCGAAATCCTGCAAATAGTCGCCTTGCACTATGCGCCGATGCATCTCTATAAACTCCTGGATTGCCTGTCGCAGACAAAGTCTTACCGAACGGTCGAGAAAGGCGCCTTATTCCCCCGGATTTCGGTGCCTCTCACGGATCTTGTGCGAAGGAACATCCTCATTTCGACCCCGGACGGGTATTGGGTGTGCGAGCCTTTTCTGCAGATAGCCACGCGCGACGCCCTGCAGTCGGGCACGTATAAAACATGGGCCCCCTTGATCCAGCAGGTTGCGGACAAGAAGGAACCGGGCATATCCGATTCGGACTTGCTGGAGGGGCAGATTCGGGCCATTCGATTCGCATTTTTTGAGCGATGCTCGAACGACCTGGTGCGCCTGCTCGACATCTATAACGAACAGTTCCCCGAGGAAAGTGGGATACTCTATCCTCTCTGCGAACTGATTCTGGCCTATCCCGAGTTCATGAAACTGTCGGACCTGCCTCTGAAGATTCAGGCGCGGGTTTGTGCGCCCCTTGTCACCCAGGTCACGCACTGGCTATTGAAACCGGACCCGATTGTCTCCGGCGCTCGCTCGCTCCTGGAAAAACTGGAACCGACGGATCAGTCGGATCTGCGGGTCGCTCTTGCCGTTCGGGCGGTCTGCGAAGGGAATCTGTCGGAAGCCGAAACCCTGTTGGCCGACCAGCACTCGCTTTCGGCGGAAAAGACGCGGGCGTGGTGCCTCTTTTTGCGGGGTCGGACGGACGAGGCGCTCGCCCTCTACGAGCGCCTCGTCGCCGAGCAGATCCAGACGACCAGGGGGCGCAAGCGGCGCTTCGCGTTGTGGCACGACCTGATCGGGGCGACGTTCCCGCTGGCGCTTCTGACAACGGGACGCAAGGAAGATCAGGCCCGGTCCGCCGAACTGCTCAAAGGCTCCTGTAAGGTCCGGGACTATTACCCCGCTATCCCGCTCTACGCGGCGCTCGAGATTCTGTGCGACGCCCAGCAGGGGCGTCAGACCGAATCACTCTACCGGGCGGTCTATGATGCGCTTCGTGAAGCGGATAAGACGGCTCTCTACCTGTATTATTTTCTCCCCTCGTTCTGGGAGGAACCGGAGAGTTTGAAGAGTTTTCTAAGGGATCTCAAGGCCCTTCAGCAGTCGTACGCGGCGGCCGGGTACCGATGGCTCGAACTGGAATGCCAGATTCTGGCGGCGAGCGTGCCCTCGGAAGAGGAGAGCCTGGAAGCGATCGAGACGGCCCGGAACGCTCTGGCCCAAATGGGCATTCAGAGTGTGGCGCTCCGCTATGGAAAGGCGGAATCGTGGGAACGGGCGCTCAATGCCCTCTCGGCCCTCTCGTCGTCCGCCGCGACGGGCGCGGACCAGCCCGAGATTGCGAAACCCGCGCGTCTGGCGTGGGAACTCAGCTTTGGAAACCAGAACTGGGTGTACGACATCCGTCCCCTCGAACAGAAGCGATCGGCCAATGGGGACTGGAGCAAAGGCCGTCCCGTTGCGCTCAAGCGCCTGATGGAGAAATCCGATAAGAAGTTCCCCTTTCTTACCGATCAGGACTGGAAAGTCTGTCAGTGTATTTCGGTGGAATACAGCGGCAACGGATACTATGGCCGACGTTCCGAGTACTGTCTGAAAATCGAGCGCGCGTTGTTGAGCCTGATCGGGCATCCGCATTTGTACCGTCGGGATAGCGACACGCCCATTGAACTGGTTCGGGGCGAACCCGTTTTGCAGGTGACCCGGAAAGGGGAAGCCATTGCGGTTTCCCTGCGCCCCCAGATTTCCGAAAACCCGGCCTCCTGTGTGGTGGATGAAGAGACCCCCACCCGCTTTCGGGTGATCGAAGTGACCGAACCGTTGAAACAACTGGCGGGTATTCTGAAAAATGGCCTGAAGGTCCCCGCCACAGCCCGCGAGCGGGTTCTCGAAACAATCGCGAGTATTGCCCATATTGCCACGGTGCATTCCGACGTGGGCGGGGATTTCCTTTCGGACCTGCCGGTGGAAGAGGTGCCGACCGACTCGCGGCCGCTGATGCACCTGATGCCCGACGGGCGGGGTTTGAAACTGGAATTGTTCGTGCGTCCCTTGGGCGCGAGCGGGCCGTGCCATTGCCCGGGCACCGGGGGGGAGATGGTGCTGGCCGAGGTGGATGGCAAACGGGTGCGGGTGAATCGGGACTTGGGTGAGGAACGCCTTCGGGCCGCCCAGGTCGTCGAGGCGTGTCCGGCCCTGGAACACGCCGCCGAGGGGGACTTCCGCTGGGCGCTGGATGATCCGGAGGAGTGTCTCGATACGCTTCTGGCGCTGCAGGAATTGGGCGATCAGGCGACGATGGAATGGCCCCAGGGCGGGCGGATGCACGTTCAGACGGGGGCGTTTTCGAGTTTTCAGGGGGCCATCCGCAGCCAGCGCGAGTGGTTCAGCGCCAGCGGCGAAATGCGGGTGGACAATGACCTGGTCCTGAATCTGCGCCAGTTGATTGAGTTGACCGAGGCGAGCGCCGGGCGGTTTGTGTCGTTGGGCGAGGGGCGTTTCCTGGCCTTGACGCGCGAGTTCCGCCGCCGTCTCGACGAAATGCGGTTCCTGGGCGAAGTACATGGCGACGAGGTGCGGATTTCGCCCCTGGCGGCCCTGGCCTTCGAGGAAGCCACCAGCGGCCTGGGAAAATTCAAGGCGGACAAAAAGTGGAAAGAGGCGATGGCCCGCGTGGAAGAAGCGATGGCGCGGACCACGGCGGTTCCCAAAACGCTCCAGGCGGAACTGCGCGATTATCAGATCGAGGGCTACCAGTGGCTCGACCGTCTGGCCCACTGGGGCGTGGGAGCCTGCCTGGCCGACGACATGGGGTTGGGCAAGACGCTTCAGGCCCTGGCCCTGATCCTCTCACGGACCGCCGCGGGCCCCGCCCTGGTGGTCGCCCCCACGTCGGTCTGCCTGAATTGGGTGGCCGAGGCGGGCCGGTTTGCGCCCACGCTCAATCCGGTGGTGTTTGGCGCCGGAGATCGGAAACAGACGCTCGACGATCTGGGCCCGGGCGACCTGCTGCTGGTCACCTACACCCTGCTGCAACAGGAAGCCGACCTGTTTGCCGAACGCGAATGGGGGACGGTTGTCCTGGACGAGGCGCAGGCGATCAAGAACATGGCCACGCGCCGCTCGAAGGCCGCCATGCGGCTCAAGGCCGGTTTCCGGATGCTCACCACGGGGACCCCGATCGAGAATCACCTGGGGGAACTGTGGAATCTGTTCCGGTTCATCAATCCCGGCCTGTTAGGCTCCATCGAGCGCTTCAATACCCGGTTCGCCAATCCGATCGAGCGCGACGGGAACAAGGAAGCGCGCCTGCGGCTCAAGAAACTGATCCAACCCTTCATCCTGCGCCGGACCAAGAGCCAGGTGCTCGAGGAACTGCCCGCCCGCACCGAAATCCTGCGCCACGTAACCCTCTCGCCCCAGGAAACCGCCTTCTACGAGGCGCTTCGGCTCAAAGCGATCGAGGCGATCGAGGCGAACCCGGAGGAAGCGGGACAGAAACGCTTCCGGGTGCTGGCCGAGATCATGCGCCTGCGCCGCGCCTGCTGCAACGTCGAACTGGTGACCCCGGGGCTCAACCTGCCCAGCTCGCGTCTGGCCGTGTTCGGGGAACTGATTGACGAACTGGTCGAGGGCCACCACAAAGCGCTCGTCTTCAGCCAGTTTGTGGACCATCTGGCCCTGATCCGCACCAGCCTGGACGAGAAGAAAATTGCGTATCAGTACCTCGACGGCTCGACGCCCGCCGCCGAACGCAAACGACGCGTGGACGCCTTCCAGGCCGGCGAGGGCGACGTGTTCCTCATCAGCCTGCGGGCGGTCTGGGACTCAATCTGACGGCGGCGGACTATGTCATCCACATGGACCCGTGGTGGAATCCGGCGGTCGAGGACCAGGCGTCGGACCGCGCGCACCGCATCGGCCAGCAGCGCCCCGTCACCATTTACCGCCTGATCGCCGAAAACACCATCGAGCAGAAGATCGTCGCGCTTCACGAACACAAGCGCGACCTGGCCGATGGGCTTCTTGACGGAACCGATATGGGCGCCCGGATTTCCACGGAAGACCTGGTGCAGCTCCTCCGGGAAAGCGCGGCGAATTGACTCTCCGATCTCCTGGCCGGGTCAGAGCGATACGGCGCTGAAGGTTTTTCAAAAAGCAGAACCGCGTCGGAGGCGCTTGGCGCCCCCGACGCGGTTCTGCTT
>DAOPYU010000398.1:0-4496 GCA_035353095.1 Candidatus Sumerlaeota bacterium
GCTGCGGATCCGATTCAATCAGTTGATACTTTGTGTAGGTGTCGCTGAGGATCGCGACAAGCTTAACCTCTTGGAGCAGATTAAGAACAAATATGGCAGTGTCTTTGAAGATCTGGATAAAAAGTACACTCCGACCCAGAAGTATTTGCAGGAAATTGAAAATCCTTGGTTCGACCAACCCGCTTGGGCCGCTCTGCGAGCTCGCGCGATGATGGGCGTGAAGGAGGATGTGGAGTTTTGCATCAAATTGGTGGATGAATATCCGGATAATAGATTTAAAGCGGAGGTAATATTTGATGATTTGGAAAAAATTACCAACCGGATATGTTGGTATATTTCTATAAGTGCTTGGACAAATGCGAAGAATATTACGGCCGGAGTCATCGGAAACAAAACTTTCGAGAGACTGCGCTCATTCATCTTATGAATTGTATTGATGACCCGGAAATTAAGAAGTGTATAGATCGTACATCGCCGGATGCAATCCAACAGATGCGAATGTATGTAGAGAAGAAAGCGGGGGGAGACCCGAAGAAACTTCCTCTACGAGGTACCCGCGCGAAGATTTCGGAGTGAATACACCGTCTCTATGTGAATATCCGGAATTGGCTGAAATTCAATGGATGTGACTTTTAGGGAGGATAAGGGAACGGGTGGATTGTATTTTGTCGTGTGAGCGAATTTCAGGAGGAGAGGTGAAAATGGTCTTGAGTCGGATGGATCGGCGGGCGTTTTTGAAGTGTGCCGCCGGGTTGGCGGTGACGGGACTGGGGGCGCAATCGTGCCGGGCGCGGTCGTCGTTTCAACCGTTGGCCTGGGCCGCGAGTAAAGCGGCGGTGCAGCGGGCGATGGAGTGGCCGGCGGACGAGGCGCGCGTCTGGCGGGTGACGGGACGCGAGTGCCCGGCTCTGGCCGGATTTGACCGTACCCTCCAGGACTTCATGACGGCGCGCAAGATCACCAGCGCGTCCCTCGCCGTGACGCGCGCGAGCCAGCTGGTGTACGCCCGGGGGTACAGTTGGGATGCCCCGGACGGAATCGGGATTCGCCCCGACACGTTGTTCCGCATCGCCAGTGTGAGCAAGCCGGTGACGGCGGCCGGGGTATTTTATCTGGTCCAACAGAGAAAACTGAATTTGTCCGACAAACTGGTGGATCTCGTCAAAATGGAGCCGCTGAAGGGGGAAAAATGCGATCCCCGGCTGAAGGAAATCACGGTGCTCCACCTGTTGCAGCATCGGGGCGGGTGGGATCGGGACCGTTCGTTCGATCCGATGTTCCGGGACCGGGAGATCGCGAAGAAGTGCCGGGTGGATTATCCGGTCGGGACACAGCACATCGTCCGCTATATGGCGGGCCAGCCGCTCGACTTCGATCCGGGGAGTCGTCACGTGTACAGCAACTTCGGGTACTGCCTGCTGGGGCGGGTGATCGAGGCGGTCAGCGGGGTTTCGTACGAGCGGTTCATGCGCGAGACGGTCTTGAGCCGACTGGATATCCAGCGCATGGTTCTGGGGCGGACGGTGTTCGAGAAGCGGCAGCCGAACGAGCCGTATTACCGGACGTCGGACCGGCGACTCTATCCGTGCGTGGTTCAGCCGGGTGCGCCGGAAACCGTGCCGGAACCGTATGGGCACTGGAATATCGAGAACATGGATGCGCATGGGGGATGGTTGGCGTCGGCTGTGGACTTGGCGAAATTCGCGACGGCTTTCGATTCCACGGGTAGGTATCCTCTCCTGAAGCCGGAGTTTGTGGACCAGACGTTTGCTCCGCCCAGTTCCGATGCCGCCGATTCGTATTACGGCGGGGGGTGGATGGTCCGGCCCGCGGGCGCTTCGCGCAACACCTGGCACGGCGGCAGTCTGCCCGGGACTCACACTCTGTTGGTTCGTCGTCACGATGGGCTGAACTGGGTGGCGCTGTTCAACCAGCGCGACGACCCGTGGTCGCGCCTGCCGTATGAGCCGATTGACGGGCTGCTGCACCAGGCCGCGGACTCGGTACGGGAGTGGCCGAAGGACGATCTGTTTGACAATTACGGTTTCCAGGTACCCCGGGATCGGGATATCCCGTGAGGAGAACCGGGTTTCAATGGGGGGATTGAAGACGTTCACCCGATGGTAACGCGGTTGCGTCCGTTTTCCTTGCAGGCGTACATCAGGTTGTCCACCCGCCGCAGGAGGGTTTCGATCGTGTCGTCCTGGCGGCACATGGACCCGCCGATCGAGAGGGTCACCGCGATCCGGTTTCCTTCGTGTTCCAGAAAGGAGTTCTGGACGAGCGCGCGGAGGTTTTCGGCCACGGTTTTCAGGGTCGCGCGGTCCACGTTGGCCAGGATCGCGACGAATTCCTCGCCGCCCCAGCGGGCCACGTGATCGAAGGAACGGGTGCTTTTTTCGAGGGTCTGAGCCACCATGCCCAGCACCCGGTCGCCGACTTCATGGCCGCAGGTGTCGTTGATGTCCTTGAAGTGATCCAGATCAATGAAAAGCAGGCCGAAGGGCCACTGGTAGCGGCGGTGCTGGTCGAGGCATTTCTGGAGTTGCACATCGCCATAGCGGCGGTTGGCAATGCCGGTGACCGGGTCGAGGAGCGCCAGGGTGCGCAATTGTTCGAGTTCGCGTTCGGTTGCTTCACGCGAGAGTTTCTCGCTGAAGATCTCCGCCGCACCGACCACCTGCCCCTGGGCGTCTCGGAGCGCCGACGTGCGGATGGTGACGGGGACCCGATACCCCTGTTTGTGGTGGAGGTAGGCCAGTTCCGTCTCGACCGTTTCGCCGGTGCGCAGGGTTTCGAGCGCCGGGCAGCCGGTTGTTTCGCAAAGCGAGAGGCCGTTTTCGGCCACGTGAACCAGGATGTCCTGCCAGCACCCGCTCCCCTGGACTTCGGCCCTGGTGTAGCCGGTCAGCCGTTCGGCGCCCCGGTTCCAGAAGGTGATCTGCTTGTCCCGGTTGATCAGGTAAATGCCGTCCTGAAGCGAGTCCAGAAGTTTTTCCAACGCCTCTTTTTCGAAATCCATGCGAATGGATCCTTCCCGATCGGCAATTCCAGTCGGTTCTTTCCCTCGGATCCCGGTCCGGTTTCCTGTTGGATCGGGAGACGGGTTTTCCTCACACACTCTGTACGCCCAGTTTTGACTATGACGCAAAAAGACGCGGGACGCAAGTCATGGAATGATCTGGAGCCTCTTTTTTGAATTTCTTTTCTCCGGTTTCGCCGTGGGAAAAAGTCCAGACCGATGTCACCACTCCTTGCCGTGCGTGGCGGTTTTGGGTATGCTGCGAGATGTTAATTTCCTGGAATCGGGATGTTCCGTGTCTGGGTCTCCGATTCCGATTTCACAGTTCCCCTGCAAGAAGGAGAGAGTCCGGTGAACGCCCCCGAATCGAATGAGCCCCTGCCGTCCAATCGAGCCCCTGTCCTGGATGTCGGATTCCACGTGGTTCGCGCCCACCCCAGCGGGCCGTTTATGTGGTTGGGCAAGATAGCCCCCTCTCTGGCCTTCTATCCCCAGATGTGTTACACCGTCTGGCGCGGGGCCTGGCTGAGCAAACGGAACCTTTACGGCGACGCGGAATGGGTGAACTCGAGCCTGGGCATGTTGCGCGGCCTCGAATCGGTGGGCGTGAAGGTGGACGTGCAGAATGTCGAGGCGTTTATCCAACTCGACCAGCCCTGTGTTTTTATCGGCAATCACATGAGTACCCTCGAGACCTTTGTTCTGCCGAGCATTATTCAGCCTTATCGGCAGGTGACCTTTGTCGTCAAGCAGAGCCTGCTCGAGTACCCCGTGTTCAAGCACCTCATGCGCAGCCGCAACCCCATCGCGGTCGGGCGGACCAATCCGCGCGAAGACCTGGTTCAAGTCATGGAGGGCGGAATCGAACGCCTGAAAAACGGCACCTCGATCATCCTGTTCCCCCAGACGACCCGCACGACCGAGTTCGATCCGAAGCATTTCAACAGTATCGGGATCAAACTGGCGCGGCGCGCGGGCGTGCCGGTGGTGCCCATCGCCCTGAAGACCGACGCGTGGACCAATGGGCGCTTCATCAAGGATTTCGGTCCGATCCATCCCGAGCGGCCCGTCCATATTCACTTTGGAGAGCCTTTTCTCGTGGAGGGCGCGGGCAAGGAAGAGCATGAGCGGATTGTCGCCTTCATCCAGTCGAAACTTGAAACGTGGCGGCAACAGGACGGGGAAAACTCCCGTTGAACGCGGTGCGCGAAGAGGGGGAGAGCGATCCCATGCCCTGTGAGGAATTCCCGCAGAACGTTCCGGTCTCTCCTGAAGAGGGGACCGGGAATGCGTCTTCCCGCTTCGGCTGGAGAGACGCCCTGACCCGGTTGGCCATGACTCTCGGAATCGTCTGGCTTTTTGCCGCGTTCGGCGCGTTTCTGTGGGTCAACCGCACCGACTCGTTTCTCGTCTATCTGCAGATGCTGGGGGGGCGCACGCCCCTCTGGAGGCTCGATCTGGAACGGGTCTGGCT
>DAOPYU010000399.1:0-2627 GCA_035353095.1 Candidatus Sumerlaeota bacterium
TTTCGACTTTTTCATAAGCCGCTACGGCATCCGCCAGAGGAAACCGGTCGGTGATGAGCGGCTCGACGGAAAGTTTGCCCGAACGCAGCGCGCCGAGCACCGCCTCGAAGTTGCGCTGCTCGGTCCAGCGCACATAACCCGCCGGGTAATCCTGTCCCCCCTGTTCGTACTTCTCGTCATAGCGCCCGGGACCGTAGGAGCAGGAGACCTGGAACGAGAGTTCCTTGGCGTAGAAATCGCTGCGACGCAGGTTGAGACCCACCACCCCCACCAGGACGATGCGTCCGCGTTTGCGGCACGCCTCGGCGGCCTGGTGCATGATCTCGTCGGTCTTGGCCGACGCCGTGATGAGCACCCCGTCCACGCCCTGTCCCTGCGTCCACGCCTGTGCGGCCGCAATGGGATCGCCCCCCTCGGCCAGGTTGACGGTCCGTGCGCCGAACGCCTCGGCCCGTTTCAGCCGGTCGGCGCTGAAATCCGACACCAGCACCTCGCACCCGCTGGCCAGCAGAAACTGCGCGGTGAGCAACCCGACCAGCCCCACGCCCATGACCAGAAACCGCTCACCCAGCGTGGGCTGCGCCAGACGTACCCCCTGGAGACCAATACTGGCCAGGACGGTGAAGACCGCCTGCTCGTCCGTCACGGAATCGGGAATCTTGGCGCAGAGGTTCCGCGGCACACAGGCGATTTCGGCGTGCGGGCCGTTGCTGGCCACGCGGTCGCCTGGCTGGAAGTCGCGCACCCCCGCGCCCACCTCAAGGACTGTCCCCACATTGCAATAGCCCAGCGGGAGCGGCACGTCGAGCTTTCGGAACACGGTCTCAAGCGTGGGTACCAGACCGTCGGTACGGATTTTGTCGAGAACCTGTTTGACTCTTTCCGGTTGCATCCTCGCTTTTTGAATGATGTTGGCCTTGCTGAACTCGACGAGCATACGCTCGCTTCCGGCGGAGATCAGGGAGGTCGAAGTCTGGATGAGCAGGTGCCCCGGAGCGACCTGCGGGCACGGCAATTCGGCCACTTCCATGACCCCGGTCCGCAGGAATTGCAGAATCTGTTTCATGTACGGATATTCCCTCTTTCTGAAAACTCAAATAGACGCGCGCAAACAGGTTCTGGCCCGAAACGCCCTCACTCACGGCCCTTGCTATCTTTCAGTCGGGTGATTCTGAAACCACTCGACGGTTCGCAGGATGCCTTCCTCGAAGGGTACGGACACGCGGTAGCCCAGCGTGTCACGGGCCGACGAAATATCGGCCATGGAATCGCGCACGTCGCCCACCCGGGACGGTTCGTGGCACGGGGCGACGTCGGCGCCGAGCGCCCGGTTGATGGCGGCGAGCAGATCGAGCAGGGAAAAGGACGTTCCGCAGGCGATGTTGAACACCCGCCCGCTCCCCCTGGAAGACGTGGCGGCCAGCAGGTTCGCCTCGATGTTGTTCTGGACAAACGTGAAGTCGCGCGTCTGGAGTCCGTCCCCATAAATCACGGGACTTTCCCCCCGTTGGACCGCCGAAATGAAACGCGGGATCACGGCGCTATAGGGGGAGGCGGGGTCCTGGCGCGGGCCGAACACGTTGAAATACCGCAGGCTCACGGTCTCGAGACCGTAGCAATGGGTAAAAACCGCACAAAGATGCTCGCCGGAAAGTTTCGCTTCGGCGTAGGGCGAGAGCGGTCGGGGCAGCAGGGTTTCGGTCTTGAATTGTGCCTGCTGGTCTCCATAGGCGGAGGAACTGGCCGCGTACACCACCCGTTTGACCCGCGCGTCGCGCGCCGCCAGGAGCACCTGCGCCGTCCCCATCACCCCCACGTTCAGGCTCTCGAGCGGATTCTCCACCGAACGGGGAACGGACGGCAGCGCCGCCTGATGCAACACGTAGTCCACGCCGTCCACGGCCCGCCGCACGGCGGCCGGGTCGCAGATACTCCCCTCGACCAAGTCAATCCGGTCGAGAACCCCGGTCAGGTTCTCCCGCCGCCCGGTCGAGAAATTGTCCAGCACCCGGACACTCTCCCCCCGGTCGAGTAACGCATGAACCAGATTCGACCCGATAAATCCCGCTCCGCCGGTCACCAGATAGCACGCCATACCGTCATCTCCTCATCCTCGGACCCTGTGTGTAATTCTCCACGCAGGCCGCTCCCTTTATAACCCGAAGCGCCGGAGGATTCAACAAGAACGGCAACCGGGAGAATACGCGCCCGCTGCGGCTTTCAGTCAAGGCCGCAAACTCGTGAAACCCGCCGTACCGCCCCCCGATGCCGGATTTCCGTACCGGGACGAATTTCTTGATTTTCCCGATCCCGTTGGGTAGAGTATCCTGTTGCATGGGGATCGGGCTGGGACGCGACGGTCGCCGAGTCGTGAGATTCTATTGAAAACAAAGCAGTTGGACCGCTCCTGGGACGGCCTGAGAAACGCGAATCTGAGACAGTGCGCCCGCTCGAAGGGCGCGACCACGCATGAGCGATCTGAGTCATATCCGAAATTTCTGCATCATTGCGCACATTGACCATGGCAAGTCCACCCTGGCCGACCGGATGCTCCAACTCACGGGGCTGGTATCCGACCGCCAGATGCGCGAACAATACCTCGACAAAATGGACATCGAGCGCGAGCG
>DAOPYU010000399.1:2727-4471 GCA_035353095.1 Candidatus Sumerlaeota bacterium
GAACGCGAGTTCGACGCCAACCTGATCACGACCGTTCCGAGCGTGATTTACAACGTCTATCTGACCGATGGAACAATGGAGCCGGTGGACAATCCGTTCCGTTTGCCCGCTCAAACCAAAATTGACCATATCGAGGAGCCGATCGTCGAGGTGACGATTCTGGTGCCGTCGGATTATCTGGGCAATGTGATTCAGTTGTGTCAGAGCAAGCGTGGGGTCCAGACGGCGTTGAGTTTCCCGCGCGAGAAGCACGCCATGCTGGTCTATGCGCTGCCCCTGGCGGAAATCATTGTGGACTTCCACGACCGCCTGAAGTCGGTCAGCCAGGGCTACGCTTCGTTCAATTACGAGCATTCGGGGTACCAGACGGCCAAGATCGTCAAGCTGGATATTCTCATCAACTCCGAAGTGGTGGACGCGCTCTCCATGCTGGTCCACGACGAAATGGCCCTCGCGCGCGGGCGTTCCGTCACCGAGAAACTGCGCGACGCGATTCCACGCCACCAGTTCAAGATTCCGATCCAGGCGGCGATCGGCGGGAAAATCGTCGCCCGCGAGACCATCAGCGCGTTCCGTAAGGACGTGACGTCGAAATGCTACGGCGGCGACATCACGCGTAAACGAAAATTGCTCGAGAAACAGAAGGCGGGTAAGAAACGCATGAAACAATTCGGCGCCATCAACGTGCCGCAGGAAGCGTTCCTCGCCGTCCTGAAGGTGGACATGTAACTCCACAACGTCGGCCCGCGCAAAACGAATCCATGAAGGTTCACACAAAGACACGAAGGCACAAAGGACTGCGCTTTTTCGAATGAAATCTTTCTTTGTGCCTTCGTGTCTTTGTGTGAACCTGTTGTTTCCTTTTCTTTAATTCTTGCAGTACAAGACAAGTTTCAGGAAAGCGCTCCCCCGTGCCCATTGAAATCGAACGCAAGTTTCTGGTCAACGTGGACAAACTGCCCCCTCTCCCCGCAGGGAAACGACTGGTGCAGGGCTACCTGTGCAAACACCCGCAGGTGCGATTCCGCGTGACCGGTTCCACCGTCGTCGTGGCGATCAAGCAGAAACTGGACGAGTGCGCACGGTTTGAATTCGAGACCGTGCGGGAAAACGTCTCCGATGCCGACCTCCAGACGCTCTACTCGCTGGCCCTCTGGCCGCCCCTGGTCAAGACGCGCCACGAGATCCCCCTGAACGGGCTGGTGTGGGAAGTGGACGTGTACGAGGACGAGAACGCGGGCCTGGTAACCGTGGACGTCGAACTGCCCTCGGCGGACCACCCGATCGTCTTTCCCGACTGGGTGATCCCGACCGACATCAGCGGGGTGAAGTGTTACAAGAACGTCAACCTCACCAAGCATCCCTACCGGACATGGGAACGGTAAGAATCCGTCCGATTCCCAAAAAAATCCCAAAGCCGGATACAGAGTGATAAACTGAGAAATTCCCCCCGATCTGTCCGGTGAAGTTGGCCTGCTTCAGCAGGCTGTTCTTTGCCCCCTGCTTCAGCAGGGGGGGGGGGAGGGGGACTCGCTTCTTTTTCTGAAGCGCGCTTCAGCGCGGCTTCCCGGGAATCGCTTCACGCCCAGTCCTCCGAAAGAAAGCCCGGCTGAAGCCGGCTTTGAAGAGGAGAAGAAGTCGGAAACACCCCGCCTGAAAGCGGGTGCAAAGAAGAGCCCGCTGAAGCGGGCTGGGGTTCTTTCTCAAGATCATGACTTCTGGATTCTCCTGGTCCGATCCCCCC
>DAOPYU010000400.1:0-4467 GCA_035353095.1 Candidatus Sumerlaeota bacterium
ACAGGTCCGGGTCCACCGCGCCCGCCGCGCCGAAGTTGAGCGCCAGGCGGGGGGTGAAGGCTGCGGCGAGGGGGGCCAGCACCGCCTCAAGGTCCGCACACGGGAAACCGAGGAGGACCGTGAGACACGAGTACGGCCCCAGTCGGGCCAGGGTGGCGCGGCGCCCGCCCAGGAGGAGGGGCCGCACGGCGCCGCGCTGGACGGCGCGGGCGGCGGCGGCTTCGTGGCGCGTGGCGCACAGCAGCGCCACCTCGACGGGTTCCGGGGAGGGACTTGCGGGGGGGGCGGGGGAGATGGAAGGGGCCATGCGAGGCGTTTCCTTTCCGCGCAGTATCCGCAGTCGGGCGGCGTTTGCGCAACCTTTCTTTCCCGTTTCGGGGAAATCCTTGACTTTTGCCGGGTTCGCAGCTACCCTGTGCGCCATGATAATTCGCAAGACTGTCCACGCACGCGCCGGTTTGATTGGAAATCCCTCGGATGGGTATTTCGGCAAGACCATTTCGGCTATCCTGAAGAATTTCCGGGCCGAAGTGCTGCTCTGGCAATCGCCCGAGATCCAGATTGAGCCGAATCGCCGCGACCACCTCTCGTTCTCGAGTATGGCGGATCTGGTCGAGGATATCCGGTTCTCGGGGTATTACGGCGGGATCCGTCTGGTCAAGGCGTGTGTCAAGAAGTTTTACGAATACCTGATTTCGCACGAGATCCCTTACGAGCAGAAGAATTTCACCATCCGGTACGACTCGGACATCCCCCTGCGGGTGGGGCTGGCCGGGTCGAGCGCCATCATCACCGCCACGATGATGAGCCTGATGGAGTTCTACGAGGTCGAGATCCCCCAGCCGTTCCTGCCCACGCTGGTCATGCGGGTCGAGACGGAAGAACTGGGGATCGCCGCCGGGTTGCAGGATCGGGTGATTCAGACCTACGGCGGGTGCGTCTATATGGACTTCGACCGCGACCACCTGGAGGAGTACGGCTACGGGCGTTACGAGCCGATAGACCCGGCGCTGCTGCCTCCGCTCTATGTGGCGTACCGCGATGTGTTGAGCGAGGGGACCGAGGTGGTCCACAACAACCTGCGCGAGCGCTGGCAGCGGGGCGATGCCGACGTGCGCGCGGCGATGGGGCGCTGGGCCGAGCTGACGGAAGAATTCTACGTGGCCCTGAAAAAGGGCGACGTGGCGCTCATGGGCGAGTTGATGAACGAGAACTTCGACCTGCGGGCCAGCGTCTGCCAGATCAGTCAGGCGAACTGGGACCTGATCAACGCGGCGCGCAACACCGAGGCGAGCGCGAAGTTCTGCGGTTCGGGCGGAGCAATCGTGGGAATCTACCGCGACGAGGCGATGTTCCAGAACCTGCGCCGGAACATGAAGGAGATCGGCGCCCAGTTGCTGGTGGTCGAGATTTAGCGGTGTTTCTGTTCGTTTCAGGTTGGACGCGCGTCCCCACCTGTTTGAGTTTGAGTGAGAAAAGCCGCCGGGGGTATTCACAGACGATTCGTCACTTCGCGGTACGAAAATGAACCGTTTGGACTCAGGAGAACTCAAAACACCCGGAGGTGAGTTCCGGGAAGAGGGGGAGAAACGTCGGAGTGAAGGGAATCCGGATGGAAAGCGCCAACGGCGCGATCTATACCAGCCTGGGGCATCGCCCCAGGAAAACCGGTCCGTTTATTTCCGTAAGGGCTGAAAGCCCGCCCTATTCAGGTGTTTTACCCCCTTCCAATAGTTCGGGCTTTCAGCCCTTGTGAAAAAGGATATTATATCCTGGGGCGATGCCCCAGGCTGGTATAAATCCGCGCCGTTGGCGCTCAACGCGGCTTTTAGGCTGAAAAGCCCCGGGGGAGAAAATCATGATTCGGAAAGCCGTCATTCCAGCCGCCGGATTCGGGACCCGTTTCCTGCCGGCCACCAAGTCGCAACCGAAGGAAATGCTCCCGATCGTGGACACGCCGACCATTCAGTATGTCGTCGAGGAAGCGGTCAATTCGGGCATTCGCGACATTCTGATCATCACGCGCCAGGGCAAGCAATCCATCGAGAACCACTTCGACCGGGCGTTCGATCTGGAGGCCAGCCTGCGGGCGCAGGGACGCGAGGAGCAGCTCCAGCAGGTGCGCCATCTGGCCTCGCTGGCGAACATCCATTTCGTGCGTCAGGCGGAACTCAACGGCTTGGGTGACGCGATTTCCTATGCGCGCTGGCACGTGGGCAACGAGCCCTTCCTCGTGCTGCTGGGTGACACGCTCATCCACTCGAAATCCCCCTGCTCGCGCCAGCTGATTGATTCGTACAACCGCTTCAAGTGCCCGATCATCGGGGTCGAGGAAGTCGCGCGCGACAAGGTCGAGCGGTATGGGATTGTGGGCGGAAAGCAAATAGAGCCAAGCCTCTACGAGATTGACGTCATGGTCGAGAAGCCCAAGGCGGTGGACGCGCCGTCGAATCTGGCCATCGGCGGGCGTTACATCCTGCCGCCCGAGATTTTCGACTACATCGAGCGGACCCCGCGCGGGGTCAACAACGAGATCCAGCTGACCGACGCCCTGCGCCTCATGCTCAAGGACCAGCGGATGCTGGCCCACAAGTTCGACGGGGTGCGCTACGACATCGGCAACCGGTTCGAGTACATGAAGACCTCGGTGATCTACGCCGCCGAGCGGCCCGACATGGGACCGGAGTTCCGGGCGTTCCTGCGCGATTTTGTGGGCAAAATGGATTGAGGCGGGTGGTTCGTGGAAGAAGGTTCCTTTTTGCATGGATGAAGGAACATGTGGGGGGGCAGGTGTCCCACCCCAGAAGATCCTTATGGTCCTGAATGCTCTTTCGGTTTGAAGGCGGGTTCTTGAGGTGGCCTGGGCGTCTCGCCCATGAAGGGGTTCCGGGGAAAAGTCCCGCGATTTGCGGCCCGGCTGACGTTTTAGTCAGCCTCCTTCTCTGCTTTCCCTCCCCGCGTGCAGACTTGACTTTTTCCCCCCCGATGGGTAGCATTTCCGGGCCTGCTCTTCTTCATAAGGAAGAGCGGAGGGGGTTTTTTACTGTCCAATGGGGTGTCTTGATATGAAATACGTCTTGTTTCTGGGCGACGGCATGGCCGACGAACCGATTGAGGCGCTGGGGGGGCGAACGCCCCTGATGGCCGCCGAAACGCCCAATCTGGACCGTCTGATGCAGGGCGGGCACGCCCGTCTGGGAACCTTCCGCGCCCTGCCCGAGCCGTTTCCGACCAGCTCCGATGTCGCCAACCTGTCGGTTCTGGGACACGACCTGGCCACGGGGTACTGCGGACGCGGGCCGCTCGAGGCGGCCAGTCAGGGGATCCTCCTCGGGACGAACCAGATGGCTTTCCGGTGCAGTCTGGTGAATGTCTCGCCGGACGGCGTGGTGCAGGACTACTCCGCCGGGCAGATCACGACGCCCGAGGCGGTCGAGTTGATCGAAGCGCTCAATGCCGCTCTGGGCAGCGGGAAAGTACGGTTTGCCCCCGGTGTGGCGTATCGGAACCTGTTGCTCCTGACGGGCGGTGAGTTCTCGCCCGACGTAAGTTGTGAGAAACCGGATGACCATCAGGGCGACCCGTACCTGGACAACCTGCCGAAGGCGAAGACCCCGGCGGGCGAAGCTACGGCGGCGCTGCTGCGGACGCTCATGGTGGACTCGATCGAGTTGCTCGAAAACCATCCGGTGAATCGGGCGCGGGTGGCGGCGGGCAAGCGCCCGGCCAACCGCATCTGGCCCTGGAGCGGGGGGCGGCGTCCCGCCGTCAAACGGTTCCGGGAGATGTACGGCAAGAGCGGGGCGATCATTTCGGCGGTGGATGTGATCAAGGGGATCGGCGCGGTGACGGACATGGACGTCATCGAAGTGCCGGGCGCCACGGGTTATATCGACACACATTACGAGGGGAAGGCGTGCGCCGCCGTGCGCGCGCTTCAGGACCACGATTTCGTCTATATCCACGTCGAGGGGATTGACGAGGTCTCGCACGAAGGGGACCTCGAGAAGAAGATCCGCGCGATCGAGGACTTCGACCGGCGGCTCATCGGGACGTTCCTCGAGGAGTTTTCCTTCAGTCCGGTGTCCGAAGGGGTCGGACTGAAAAATCTGGCATTGGCGGTTTTGCCGGACCACCCGGTACCGGTGGTCCGGCGTAAACACACCCGCACCCCCGTGCCGGTGCTGTTCGTCCATCCGTGGGCGAAGGGCGACAGTGGGTTGCTCTACAACGAACTCGACGCGCCGAAAGGGAGCCTGGGGCTCCTCCAGGGCGAGGGTGTCATGCGGACCCTGTTCGAGAAACCGGCTATGTGAGGTGTTGTTGAACCGATACACCGAAACCGGGGGGAAAAGATTGAAAGAAAGAACCACCATGCCCTGCCCACAGAATGGGACCGCGTCATGAACCGTTCGGTCCACCCGTTTCTGTCGTATCCGGACCTCAAGCGCAAGATCTGGGGGGGGC
>DAOPYU010000401.1:0-4453 GCA_035353095.1 Candidatus Sumerlaeota bacterium
AGGAGAACCCGCAGGCGGGTGTGCGTCTCGCGCAACTGATGGCGCGTGACAAAACGACTCGATTGCGAATCTTGAGCCGACAGAATCCGTCCGATCGCCGCACGCAATTCCCCCAGACTGACAGGCGTGTTCAGGTATCCCGACACCCGCATCTGACGGCAACGCACCCCATCGCCCCGCTGACCCGCCCCGCTCAGAATCAAGACCGGCAATTCGCCCCATTCGGGATCGGCCTTGATCTTTTCCACCAATTCGAACCCTTCGCAATCCGCCATCTGCCACTCAATCAGGGCAATGTCCATCCGGCCTTCCTTCTGGCGAGTCTCACGCAGGAGGTCCAGTGCTTCCGGGCACGAGGCAGCCACAAGGGGACGCCCTCCAAGCCGAGTCAGCAAGTCACACAGGCTCTTCCTTTCGGCTCCTCCCGACCCGGCCACCAGCGCACAGAACCCGGTCGGAAGTTCGGTCGGATGCCCCTCTTCCTCCTCCGGCAAGGCACTCTGGCCTCTCCCCATCCGCACATGAAAACGGAAGGTGGAACCGACCGTCGAGGAATCCTCCGGCGTCCCATTGGCCGAGCTCTCGACCCAGATTTTGCCTCCCATCAACTCGACCAGATGACGGGAAATGGCCAGTCCCAACCCAGTCCCCCCATATTTTCGAGTCGTGGAACTGTCAGCCTGCGCAAAAGACTCGAAGATCCGTTCCTGCTTCGACAGCGGAACGCCGACCCCCGTGTCCGAGACGGCAAAGTGAAGCACCACCTTGTCATCCGATATCAGATCGGCCCGAACCCGAAGACGAATCTCCCCCGTCTCGGTAAATTTCAGGGCGTTTCCCACCAGATTGATCAGAATCTGACGCAAGCGCCCCGGATCCCCCACCAGACTCTTCGGCACGCTGTCGTCCACCAGCCATGCCAGTTCGATTCCCTTCTGGCGGGCGGGCAATGAAAATGAGGAAATCGTATCGCTGATCGTATCGCGCAACGAAAATGTCACCGTATCAAGCGACATTTTGCCCGCTTCAATCTTCGAGAAATCCAGGATGTCATTAATCAGAGTCAAGAGCGCCTGCCCACTGGAGTGGACAGTCTGGGCGTACTCGAGCTGTTCGGATGTCAGTTCCGTTCCGATGAGGAGGGAAATCATGCCCAGAATGCCATTCATGGGGGTTCGGATTTCATGGCTCATGTTGGCCAGAAACTGACTTTTGGCCAGTGCGGACTGCTCCGCGGCGGAGGCGGCCTTTCGCGCCATATCGAGCGCGCTGGCCAGATGCTGGTTCACGGAAGCCAGTTCCAGATTGGCTTTTTCCGATTGATAACGGGCCATGACCAGTTCCGTCACATCCACAAACGACTCGACCGCGCCATAGATTTCCCCGGCATCATCCGTCACCGTGCAGGCATTCTTGATGACGGTCAGCACACGCCCGTCCCGGGTTCGGACAGAACACTGCTCCCTCTGGATGATCCCCGGCGTCTTGGAATTGAAAAGCTGGCAGTTTTCACAACAGGGCGTGACATTCAGGAGACTGCAATGCTGCCCGATGACTTCCGCGGCCGAATAACCCGTTGTGGCGGTAAACGCATTATTGATCCCGATGATCCGGAGATTGCGGTCCACCAGAAACGTACTGGTCACGACCGTCTGAAAAATCCGTTTCTGCAGGTCGCTGGATCGGCGCAGCGCCTCTTCCGTGCGACGGCTCTGCGTCACATTTTCAAAACAGACCAGGAGAACCGAGGCTCTTCCCACATTCAACAGCGAGGTGGAAATCAGGACAAAGATTTCGTCCTGATGAGCCCCCTGGGCAATCAACACCTTCGCCTCAACATTACTGAACCCTTCGCCCGTCGCAAAACTGTCGACAATCACGCGTCGGACAGTACAGTCCGCACAGACGACGCTGGTCCCGCACTCGCGCAAACCATCCAGACAATAAAAGCAGGAGGCCAGGTCTCCAAAAAGCAATTTTCCGACAGGGGGTTCCTCCCTGTCGGAAAAGAATTCCAGAAACGCTCGATTGGCCCGCAATACCCGACCCGATGAATCCACCAGCAGCATCATCGTGGGCGCCTGCTGAAAAATCACCGGCGACCCTTCCAGTTCCCGCAGCAGAGAGGTCACGTCCGTTTCCGCGGTCTGTTCCGCCTCATTCTCAGAACCCATAACCCCCACGCCCAGCCGAAATCGCGCGGCTTATTTCAGTCTGATCCACCCCCTCTGACGAAAGCCCCCTGAAATCTCCCGATCTGCCGGGTTACTTTTTCAGGTCCGCAATCGCCTCCTCGACACTGCCCAGTATAGGCACAATCTGATCAATCGAAGTCATTTCAAGGACATCCAACACATGGGAAGCCGGCTCGGCCAAAACCAGCCGCCGCTCGCTTTCATGGAAACTGCGCACAATCTGAACCAGAGAACTGAGGCCCGAACTGTCAATAAAATCCACTTCGGAGAGATCGAAAACCACATCGTTCGTCAACGTGTAGAGGCAGGCCGCTTCCTTCAGCCGGCTTCGAGTGACGACATCAATACTCCCCATGGCCTTGACAATCACCACACTGTCACAAGTCGAAGTCTCAATCTTCAGCATAGCTCAATCCAGAACCTTCTCAACAGATGTGCATGCCCCGGCGATCCTTCCCCCCGAACGGAGAAAGGCTCCGCCATTCGACCGCCTCGATTCTCCCCCGCAGAGACACCCCGTCATTCCTCGTCTTTTGTCTGTTTGGTCTGCGACTTCTCGATTTTCTTCTTGTACATCTTCGAGAGGCTCTCTTCAATCTCTTTCCGAACCTTCGTCTTCGAGTCGTCCGTCACAAACAGCACTTCCTCGACCAGGAACGCCATGGCCTGTTCCATGATTTCCTTTTCCTTGCCCTTCAGGTCATCCGTCTCATCGAGGATATAGAGTTCGCGGATCAATTTGCAGATCTTGAGCGGATCGCCGCTCTTGATGATATCGCGGTAATTCAGGTACATCTGCCGGGCATCGCCACGGGCGGGCGAAACAGGCATCTTCAACAGGGCGAACAATTTCTTCACGTCGTCCTTGCTCATGGGCTTGCGAATCCCCCGTTTGGCCACCTGCGAACGGGGAACCATCACACGCGCCTTGCCGGACTGGAAAATGTAGAAATCTTCCTCCACTCCATCCACGGTCATACGCCGGATTCCTTCCACCGAACAAATGCCCAACGTCGGCTCAACAACCGTGTCCCCCACTCGAAACTCCAGCATGTCTCTCTCCTTGTATTTCAAATCCTCTGCGCGTGTACGCCTCTACGGCCCTGTGTCACCCCTTGTCGAATTACAGGTCTCCAGCAAACGAGTACCGGGACAAGCCCTGAGGCAATCCGGTCCCGGCATTCACGAAATCCGCCACTCTGGGTTACAGGAAAAACACCTCTTGCAGCCAACAACAAACCCACACCGCAGCCCGTGCCGCCGCATTCCAAAGGCATTGTTCCAGATACTTTTCCTTTTGTCAAGTAAACCCCGGCACGAATTCCGCCGGTTTTCTCGGGAAAGTTTCTCCCTTCCGGGGAAGAACCCGCCCCTCTTCTTTCGCCCTCCCGTCCCCCTGGGGCCCCGGAATAGGCGAGGACCATTACTCCTGAGCGAGACGCGGGGAACACACAAATCCCCAACGGCCCGCAGGAACCTCGAAAATGGCCTCCCGCGCTTCCCTACGCAAAAAACGCACTCCCGATTCGCTCCCCTGGTCATCTTTACTGGAAAAATCAAAAACCTCGGGCGGTTCAACCGGCTTTCCCGACTCCCAGCGTTGCATCTTCAGGCCTTGCCCCTCCCGGACAGGGACATGGACCGTGGCCGTCGTACCTGTCGGCACCGTCAACTCCAAACGGGCTGTCCCTTCCGGTTCGCGTTGCCACGCCACCCGGATTTTGCCCCGGATCGAGTCGTAAGCACCCTCGGCGCGCCTCAGGTTCCCCTCCCATTGCGGACGCACGATAACCCGTTTGAAACCAGGGGCTGCCGGGTCGGGCTGAATCCCCACCACCCACTCCTGGAACCATTCCTGAATATGCCCCAGCATGCAGTGGTTCATCGAAGCGCCCGTGTTGGCGTCCCACGCCTCGGGCATCGAGGTCCAGCCGTTCTGGACAATGAAACCGTAACTGCCCAGATCCGTCCGGCTCACCAGGTCGTAAATCAGATCGGAACGCCCATTGCGGGCCAACGCCTGCAACAGGTACCAGAACCCGATATCGCCCGCAGTCTGCTGATTGCCCCGCTGACGCAGATCGGCCACGATCCGTTCCAGAACCGCCGCTTCCTTCCCCGCGGGTACCAACCCCAAAACCAGTGCCATACTGTTGGCCGTCTGGGGACTGCCGAGGTTTTTGTACTCCCCCTTCCCGTCGAAATAGAGCGCGTTGAATTTCTCAGCAATCTGTCCGCACAACGCCTCATACTGCCGC
>DAOPYU010000402.1:0-4433 GCA_035353095.1 Candidatus Sumerlaeota bacterium
GCATTCTCGGGAGTGTCCTTCTCCACCGGCGCAGGCGACTCATCCGGCTGGGGTTGCGATTCTTCCTGATGCTTGAGGACATCCCGCTGCTGTTCCTGCATCTCGAGGATGGCCTCGACCTGCGCGGGCGTCAAGGCGCCTGTCCGCACGAGCGCTTCGCCCAGGCGGATACGCGCGTGAGTCGTCTGGACCAGTAGAACCGCCTGTCCCAGTTGCTCACGCGTGATCAGTTTGTTTCGAAAGGCTATCGTACCAAAAAACGTGTCCTGTTCGGTGAGGATATTCGTCATAACCGCTCTGGACCCCTTTCCTGCGATTCGAGACGACACGCACCCCTTCCGTCTCCCTCGAAAAACATCCCGTCCCCGGAAGATTCCCAACTCATCAGCCGGTTCAAACAATAAAACGCACCCTAACACAACCCGGTGGAGAACGCCAGAACGCAAAACTTTCCACCGCCTACCGCTGGCGCTTTTCCCACCGCCCGAAACAGAGAAGCCGCGAATCCAGGCCCTCGCGGTTCTCAAGCACCATTGCCGCGACATCCCCGTGCCGCGCACAGAACGCCTCGATTTCCTCCGGCGGCATCACCATGAAGGCCGTTGAGAGCGCATCCGAGAGCGTGGCCGAGGGACACATCACCCACGCCGCCGCATGACCGCGCGCGGGCCGGCCCGTCCGCGGGTCCAGAATGTGTTCCCCCTTGACTTCCTTGCCCGAGCCACTCACAGCGGCATTGCGCACCAGCACCGTATCCAACCCCAGCGCCGCGCTGTGATCGCCCCCGACCCCGATGGGCCACCCACGCTCGCCGGGCCAGCACCCGCCCGCTTCGCCCCCATCGCCAATCGCCAGGCTCGTACTGGTTCCACTGTGCAGAATCGCCGACTCGATGCCCCAGTCGTCGAGAATTCCGATACTCTTGTCCAGCGCATACCCCTTGCCGATGGCGCCCAGGTCCAGTTCGACCCCGTCGGTCACCCCCCCGGCCGATTCTTCGCGGACCCCCACCAGAAAACCGAAGGGCGCGCCCTGCTCGACTTCAGCCAAGTCGGGCTGCCCCAACAGGAGCACCCGGTCCATCCCGATTCGAGCGCGCGCCTGTTCGACCTCTTCGTCCGAGGGAATCTTGACGCGCCCTTCCTCGCCCCGCCAGCACCGCATGAGCGGCCCGACCGTGACGTCGAACGCCCCGCGAGTTTCTTCGGAAACCCGCTGCGCGATCTGCAAGCATTCGAACAGTTCCGCCGTGACGCACACGCGCTCGCCCGGTCGGAGGCGGTTGATCTGCGAGAGGTCGCTGCACGGGTCGAACCGGCTCAGCAGGCGTTCATAGCGCTCGATCTCCTGAAAAACCGCCAGCGCGGCCTGCAGGGCCACCTCGGCCTCGGCCTGCGTCACGATCAGTTCAAAGGTCGTCGTCATCGCCTCATGCGAGAACCGATACACCCCCGCCTCTTCGGAAGCGTCCATTGCGCCAGCCCCCTTTTTATTCCCAAACACCGGGTAAAACTCTGCGTCCAGATTTTCTTTCAGGCGGGCGAGGACGCCCACCCTCCATGAACCACCCCTCTTACAAAAAAACGGGCCCACACCAACTCGACACCGCTATCAATTCTCAATTTTCAATTGTCCATTATCCATTTTCAATTATCCATTCATTTGCCGCCGGTCTCACGCGTCTTCAGAAACGTCTCCCACAACCCGCGTTCGATATACACATAGAGCAAGACATCCGGCCGTAATCCATAACTCTCGCGCACATAGGCGTCCCCCAGTCGCTCGTCAAGCACCTCGGTGTACCCCTCGCCCGCGATTACGACCGATCCGTGGGGAGGCGGCAACAGATCGGGCGAGTAACCCGCATACTTGAACCGGCGCAGGTACCAGGGCAGAGGCCAGTAATCGTCCCCCGGCGCCATGGCCTGAATCACCATCGTGTCGTACCCGCCGGGGTACACCGCCGCCAGTTCGTTCATGCGCTTGACCAGATTCAGAAAGGGCGTACTCGTGTGTCCGTACACCCAGGGATTGCGCTGATCGGCGGGAAAACGGAAGTTGGCGCGGTAGGCCTGAACGCCCAGATGGCCCACCCCCACGAGAAACAGCGCCACCAGAGGCACCTTGATCCACCAACGCGGCAAGCGACGGTAGATGGCCACCGCGCCCACCCCCGCCAGCAGAATCATGCCGTGGTAAAACCCCAACAGACACCACGGCGTCTTGTAGGGAATGATCGAATAGACAATCGTCATCAGGATCGTATAGAAAGCCAGGAACCGCAGGAGATAGAAATTGGCCTCGCACGCCACCTGCCGCTTGAGCGCCTTGACCATCCCCACCAGCGACAGCCCCACTACCAGCGCCTCACTCCACCAGAACTTCGGGTCATTCTTGAAGAAAAGCAGCAGATGCAGATAGTAATGCCAGGGGTGGTTGTGCAGGTTGGCGCCGTTGGTGCTGCTGTTACCCGTCAGAGCCCGCTGGACATAAACCACATAGGCCATGACGCTGTCTATTGTTCCGCGGGGGTTCGACCAGAACCCCGTCAGGCAGAGAATCGAGACCACGGCCGCCACCTTGATCGCCCCCACGAGGTGGAGGTTGCGAAAGTAGGAACGCAGTTCGAACCGCCGTCCCTCGAGCCCGCGCGACCAGAGCGCCGTACAGATCCACGCCCCCACAAGCGACCCGTAAGCCAGCACGCAGGTCTCCTTGGTCGCGTGCATGAGCCCCAGGCAGGCGCCCGCCACGAGCGCCCACCCGAACCGCTGCGAGCGCGTGTAACGCCATCCGGCCACAATCGCCCCGAAGGTGAAGAAAACCAGAAGCATCTCCTGGATGTAGTATCGGCTGTAAAAGACCATGACGGGCGAGACCGCCGTCAGCAGGCCCGCGCACACCGCCGCGCGCTGCCCCATCGCGTCGCGAAACAACAACAGAAGCAGGATCAGCCCCGTCCCAAACAGAACCGGCACGATGCGCAGAGGGAATTCATCCGGAATATCCCAGTACTGTTTCACCCCCATCGCCCACAGGATCGGCATCGAAACATAATAGGGGGTCGGGCCGTGGTATTCTTTCTCGTCGTACACGTAAACTTTTTCATTGAGCAGTTCGCCCAGTTTTTTCGCATGGACCGCTTCGTCCGTGTGCATGGGCCGCATCGTCAATTTCGGCGCCCGAAACAAAAAAGCGCCCGCCCCCACCAGCAGCAGGAGACAGACGCACACGATTCGCAGGGTTCTCTGGTCCTTCAACATCCCAGCCCCCTCTTTTGAATTCAGACTCTTCCCGGTTTCCACTCCTCAAAAAAAAGAAACCGGGCGCCGGCCGAATCCAACAGCAGCCGACGCCCGGCTTGATCCTGAATATCTTACTCAGAGCGATGTCGTTGCGCAAACATTAAACGCCCGACACAAACACACCGCATCGCGGGGACCACGGGCGAAACGCCCGTGCCACCTCGACTTATTTCGCGGGCTTGCCCCACACTTCCACTTCGATGTAGTGGTTCAGCTCGTTCGTCGTGTTGCCGTTCGAGTACAGACGCACGAAACGGGTCTTGGCGCCCTTGGTGTCAATGATGCGCCCGGCGTTCGTTTCGATGTAATCCTTGTCCTTGCCGATGCCCAGACCCGACGAGTTGTCATGGTCGTTGTTGTAGTACGTCTGGACGTTGTTGATGAAATCCTTGTCATCGGCCGTGCGGACCACGACATCGTAGTACACGCGAGCCTGAGCGTGGTAGTGCCACACCACAACGCCGTACACTTCGGACATCTGGCCCAGGTCGATCTGGACATACTGCGTGCCGGGGCCGAACTCGACAAAGTTGCCGTCCGCGCCTTCCTTGTTGCCGTCGGTGATCAGTTTCATCTCGCCGATGATCGGCTCTTCGTCACTGCCCGTGACGGGCTTGTTGAGGGCCAGATTCACACAGCCTTCGGGGGCCAGCAGGACCTGCTTTTCGCCTTCCTTGCGCACTTCCAGGTTGGGCGTCTTGATGTTCTTGGGGGTCCCGATGAACATCGGCTTGGGCAACACGATCGGCAGCGGCTTGAGGTCGCCAGCGGCGGCAGCCGGGGCGGCAGCTTCAGCGGGCTTGGCGGCTTCGGCGGGCTTGGCCGCTTCAGCAGCGGGTTTGGCGGCTTCGGCAGGCTTGGCTTCTTCGGCCGCATAGACGGCGGGCATGGCCAGCAGAGCCAACACCATTAAAGACTGTACACTCTTCAACAGACGCATGATCCTACTCTCCTTTTTTACTTTTTGCTCGTCTTCGAGCGATCTCCTCCCGGGCGGACACGCACCGGGTGAAAAAACCTACCACAGGCCACAGGGGTTTTCAACTGCCCTGTGCATTTTTCCCTCCATTCTTTCGACACCCGGCTCCGCAAGAAGTTCCCTTGAGCCGAGTGGACTTACACGTGAAA
>DAOPYU010000403.1:0-4420 GCA_035353095.1 Candidatus Sumerlaeota bacterium
CGATAGATTCGGTTGATCACAACCATCCTTCCCTCGAATTCGGGGGATGCACCCACACCAGACTCTGCGTCATATTTCTTTTGGGCAAGGGCGTAGATGAACGGGAAAAGAAGGAGGGACGTTGAGTTCCTCTGGCCGATAGTCGGATAGAGAAAACAGGTCAACCTGAAAACCGCGGTTGAACATCCCAGCCACGGTTTTCCTTTCAGGCGGGCGAGACGCCCGCCCTCCCAGAAATGCCCATTTTCAGGGGGAGAAAAGGGTCAAAAAGAGAAATCGAGGAAACCCGATTCGGGCTTCCTCGATTTCTTTTTTTGCAGACCTTGGTTTCACTCACCTGGAGATGAAGCAGGTCTTACTTGGCAGCCTTCGGCGCGGCGCCGCCCGGCAGGGCGGGCATCGGGGCGGGAGCGGCGTCGGGCGGGGGCATCATGCCTCCCATGCCCGCCGCGCCCATACCGGGAGCGCCCATGCCGGCGGGCGGCATCATCATGCCTCCCATGCCGTTTTCATTCTCGGGGGCATTCATGTCGCCACCGGGCATGCCGCCTCCCATGGCGCCGCCCATCAGGAGGCCCATCAGGACACCGGAGAGTTCTTCTTTCGTGGAGACTTTTGCGACGGAGTTGATCACGGAACTCACCATGGCCACCTGCATGAGAACCTGCTGCTTTTTCTGCGGCATGTCTGTGGCCATTTGGGTCAGGTTGGCTTTAATTTCGTCCACGTTCTGTTTCCAGTTTTTGGCCATGTCGGCTGTGACCCATTTGCCTTCCACTTTCGTCAGGGCCACGGAAGTTTCCTTGTCGTCCAGCATGGTCATCACAACCGCCTGATCGTCTTTGTTCTCTTTGACGGTGACCTTCAGGTCTTTGAGTTTGGCGCGGTTCTTGACGAATTTATCCATATCTTCCGGCGAGAACATGCCGGGTTTTTCCAGGAAGGTGAAAACTTTCTGGATGAGCGGTCCGCCGTCTTCGGCCAGGAAGGCCTTCATGTCGGGGTTACGCAGGAAGTCGAGTTTCAGGATGCGCGACTTGGAAATGTCGGTGAGGATCTCGACGACGGCCTTGTACTTCTCCGCGCGCTGGGCGGGGGAGTTCGTCTGGGCGGTCTGAGTGGTGGCCCCTTGCTGGTCCAGATCGGCCCAGGCTCCCAGGATAATGTCCTGTTTGGCGTTGAGGACCTTGATGGCTTTGGGCAGCAGGGCGGTTCCCGAGGTCCAGACTTCATTGTCCATGGCCGTACCGAACTGTTTCACGACGTCGCTGACATCCTGCTGGTAGCTGGCCGGCAACATGGCCCACAAGACTTCGGGTTTGGCGTCGTGGATGGCCAGGGCCGCCTGGCGCACGGCTTCGTCGGGCGTCGCGTCCTTCAGCGCCGTTTCTTTGACCGTCTCGGTGGTTTTGGCGCCTTCGGCCTTGTTGGCTTCCGGGGCTTTCTGGCTGTCACAGGCTGCCGCGCCGAACACCAGAAGGCTCAGAACAAGCCAGCCCGCCACCTTTTGCCCCATTTTTTTGTGCATGTCGCCCATGTTTCCCATTGTGAGTACTTCGCCTCTCTTTCGAATTTTTCCATGCTGTTACCCCGTGTCTGGCAAGGCCAGAATTGGCGGGGATGGGCGTCGGATTCAGATTCCGCCCGTAATTTTGAACACAATACAGGGTGCGGAGGTCCTGAACAGACCACCAGCGCACACCGTACAGGGCCCCGGGGCGAGCTTCAAGTGAAAACGGGGACCGGCGGCGTTTTTATACGGACGAACTTATGGAAATTCGAAATGCCCGGTCAGAGATGCACCAGGAGTTCGGGCAGGACCATGGCCACGTCGGTCAGGAGGCCGATGCCGAATCCGAGGACGCCGCCGAGCACTTCGATGGCCCATAACTCGCGCGCGGAGATCCGCAGGACAATCTGTTCGAACATTTCCAGATCGAAGTCTTCTATCTTCTGAATCACCAACTGGCGGAAGTCAAGGTGTTCCTCGAGTTTCTTCAGGAGTTCGTCGGTGATTTCGGGGATGGCGCTCATAATTTCATGCATGAGCACCCCCTTGAGTTTTTCGATCAGTTGGTCGTTCATCAGGAATCCGACCATGGGGTGGACCGCGGCGAGTTTTTCCTTGAGCAGAATTGTCACGCGTTGATCCACCAGGGTTTCGATTCCGCTCGATACGTCCGGGTTCTGGAGCGCGTTGCGGATGTCGTCGTGCGAGATCAGGTGCTGCTCGACGGTCTGGCCGATGCTTTCGGCGATCTGGGCGCGGCGGTGGGGGATCAGGCCGTGGAGCGAGAAACCTAGGATGCGTCGTTCGCGGCGCGGACGGAAAAGCATGCGGACCGCGATATAGTTGGTCACATAGCCTGTCACCGCACTGATGACCGGGATAGCACAGAGTTGGAAAGCCAGAATTTTGTCCATGTTTGTATCCTTCCCCCGCAATGGTTCCCTCCCGGCCCGGAGGCTGGAACGGATTTCCCTCATACCGGAAACTTCCAGGGACGTCAATGAATTCGAAGGTTTTCTGGAGGGTTTGAGAGGGGACCGGGGACGGAAATTGCAGGCAAAAGAGCCGAAGAATAGTTCGAGAATGCCCAAAAACATTTGTCATCCTCCGGGTGCCGGTGTATATCCTGTATCCGGTCAAACGGAGGGTGGTTCTGGGAGAACCACCGCCCCGGGGAAATCCGGTCGGGTGCGCCGGACCCGAAGAGAGAGGGAGGCGCTTGGGTTGGAATCGGCAGGTGCGTTCCCGCCTCCGGTTCGTTTGTTCGAGCCGAACCTCTTTTCTCTCGAAAACGGCGCCCCTTGAGCCGTTTGTAGCCTGCGACTGATTTCTCTCTGGAACCGCAACTGCGAGAAACCGCGAAAATCGCGAAAGACGCGAAAAAGAGAGAGAGTCCGGAAGGAAACCTTGTCTATGGGACTCTTCAAACTCCCCAAGCCCGGCAATACGATCGAGGCGAACGCGTCGGCCCTGTTCGGCCAACTGCGCCTCTGCCTCCCGCAGCCGGTCTATCCGGCGCTCGAGATCCTTGAGCGCATCCGCGATCTGGCGCTGGGGCCGGCTCACCCGCTGAATCGCGGCGAAGACTTTCGTCCCTTTTTCATCATCGGTTCCGGCCGGTGCGGCACCACGCTCCTGCGGCGCATCCTGCAGGCCTCGCCGGAAATCCATATCCCCCCGGAAGCGCTGGGGCTGGAAGGCGCGGCCTATGTCTATCGGCGCAACCGCAACAAGCCCTGGCCGCAGGTGGTGACCGCTACGCTGGCTCAGTACGAGTTCGCGCCGCATTTCGATACGTTCGGCATTTCGCTCCACGCGCTGGGGCGCGAACTGATGGAGGCGCCCGTCGAGAAACGGAGTCTGGCGTATATCATCCACCGGCTTTTCGAGTATCACGGCCAGGCGACCGGCCAGACGTTCACGCGCTGGGGCGACAAGACGCCCTACAACACCTACCTGCTCTCGCTGCTCCCGCTCATTTTTCCGAAGGCCCAATACATCCACATGCTGCGCGACGGGGTGGATGTGGTGAAGTCGCTCATGGTGGCCGGGTTGCGTACCGATCTGGTGACGGCGGCCCATCGCTGGCGCAGCGCGGTGACGACGGCCGATGCTTTCGTCAAGAGTCATCTGGAGGTCTGCTTTACGGTCCGCTACGAGGACCTGGTCCAGAAGCCGGCCGAGGGGGTTTCGCGTTTGTGCGGATTTCTGGGGGTCGGCTTTTCCGAATCCATGCTGGAGGATACGAGCATGGTGGCGGGCATGGGGGACACGGCGTACGCGCATCATGTTTTCGTCAAGGCTCCCGTCAGCGACCGGAGCGTGGGCAAGGGGCGACAGGGCCTCTCGGACGACCAGAAGAAACAGATCCAGTCCCTGATCGGCCCGGAACTGGCCCGGATGGGATACGCGCCCGCCACGGAGCGATGAGGCAAGCCGGGACGGGCGAGATGGCAAGAACGGACTTCCCTCATGCCGGGAACGCAGAGGGACGTTCACGAACATCCAAGTGTCCCTTTTTTTTGTTTTCCCCTTCTTTTCATTTGACTCCAATGATGGAAATCCTTAATATCCCAATCTCAGGAAGTAAATAAGTATTCAAGTTCTGGCGTCCGGTTGGATTCCGAGGAGAGGAAGATCATGACGGCACGGGGGTGGGCGGTCCTGGGGGTCTGTATTCTGTGTGTTTCGTGGGCGGGCGCGGCGGATTCGAGCCTTTCGATTTTCGAGGCGGCGCGGACGGGACAATTGGGCGCGATTGAAACAGCGATCAAAGGGGGAGCCTCCCTCAACGATCGAGACGACAAGGGAAAAACGGTTCTCCATTATGCGGCGGAGAACGGACACGTTCAGACCACTCAAAAATTGGTTCAGATGGGAGCCGATCCCAATATTCGTGACCAGGCTGGT
>DAOPYU010000404.1:0-4416 GCA_035353095.1 Candidatus Sumerlaeota bacterium
GGTTTCTGGCGAATCGCAATACTCCTCGTGGCCCTCTGGCTGTGCGCCGCCGCGCTGGTGGTCTGCTGGTCGGTCGGGGGGAACGGCGCGTTGATTCTCTCCTCGATTCTGGTCTTGCTCGGATTGGGACGAAAACGGTTGGGCTGGGTCTGGCGTCACCGGCGCGGGCGCCTGGTGGTTTGGCTCGCGGGGTGTCTGCTGGCAATCGTGTGGCTGGTGACCGACACGCCGCTGAACCCGCACCGTCCCGGGATTTTTCAGGAAGCCTTCGGCTCGGAACGCTGGGAAGAGGGGGGCCCGACCCGGGCCGTGATCTGGCTCAACACGTTCGAACTGATCCGTCAGAACCAGATCAAGGGGGTGGGACCGGGGTGTTTCCCCTTCTGGTACCCGCGCGTCCAGTCGCCTTTCCTGCCCGACGATCCCAACTGGCTCCGTTACCAGGGCGCCTACACCAACTCGGCTCACAACACGATCCTCGAGACGTGGGCGGAACTGGGACCGATCGGGGCGCTTCTGCTGGTGTGGATGGTGTGGAGCGCGTTTGCGGCGCTGGGGCGGGTGGCGCGTCGGGCGCGAGGGTGGAAGAAACCGTTCGATGCGTGGGTGGCCTGGGGCGCGATCGGAGCGCTCAGCGCCTGGTGTCTGGACTCGATGATGACGTTTCCCCTGTTGCTGCCCGACCTGACATTGCTGTTCTGTTGCCTGTTGCCCCTGGGCGCCCTGCTGGACCGGGGCGACCCGGAAGGCCGGGGGGCGTTTGTCCTGCCTTCGGTGACATTCGAACGCGGGTGGCTGCGCGGTTCGGTGGAATCGCGCGACATGCGCCAGATCGAAGCCTTGCGGTTCTGGCTGGAAGGTCCCCGGTGGGGGGCCGGGATCGGGATCTTCGGGATTATCGTATTGGCTGGATTCTGTGCCTGGTTTTCGGGACGCCCGGTCGTTTCCGATGTGCGCTACAAACAGGCCCGCGAACGGGAAGAGGCCCGAGACCGGGCATTGACCCAGGGGGACAAAACCCGGGCCGCCGCACTCGACGCCGAGGCGGACGCGCTTTACCGGACCGCTCTGACCCTCTGGCCCGATCACCACGACTGCCGGAGCGCCTACACCCGTTACCTGCTCGACGCGAAGCGGTATGAGGAGTGTCTCGATAACCTGGCGCGCGTGTTCGAGCGGCTGGATTCCTGGGAACTCTACGAACGCCACCGCAACGCCTGTGTGGGGCTGGGCCTCCAGATGGAGGCGCAACGCGACAACCGAATTATTCTGAAACGGATGGCCAAGGCCTTCCGTAGCGCGGAACTTCTGCAATCCGGGAAGAGGCCCCAGTGATGCGTTTCTTTTCTTCCGACTCCGAGTGGACCGAGAGTGGAACCTGGAAATTCCCGGTCGGTTCCGCATTGTTTTCCCTCGTGCTGACGGTGGCGCTGGGGTGGCCGCTGCTTTTCGGGGGACAGACTCTGACGGGCGGCGACATCATCAACTGGGCGCTCCCCTACAAGGAAGTGGTGCGGGAAAGCCTGCGACAGGGGACCTTCCCGCACTGGAATCCGTTGACCTTTTCCGGCTGTCCCCTTCAGGCAGACATTCAGGTGGGACTGTTTTACCCCTTGAACCTCCCCTACTGGATTCTTCCGGTGACGTGGGCCTTTTCGCTGGTCACGCTGTTTCACTATTTTCTGGGATGCTGGGGGATGAGCCTCTGGATGCGGCGGCGGGTCGAGTCGGCGGGAGCGGCCTGCCTGGCGGGCGGGTTGTTCATGTTCAGCGGGTTCGCCGTCAAGTACCTCATGGCGGGCATTGTGGTGTTCCCCATGACGATGGCGTGGCTGCCGTGGTTGCTGCTCTGTTGGGATCGCCTGAACGAATCGTTCGAGGAGGAAGCCTCCCGCCACGCGTGGGACTTTGGCGCGTTTGCGCTCGTGATCGCCCTGACGATTCTGGCCGGGGCGCCCCAGTTGGCCTTCTACAACCTGTGCGCGCTTTCGCTTTATGTGTTGATCGGCGCCTGGCGTTCCTCCCGCAAAGCCTCCGAAGACGGGTTCGAGTGGGAAACCGATTACGAAGAGGAGCCCCGGGAAACCGGGGGACTGCCCTTCCGGTGGAAACCGCTGGCGCTCTACGCCGGAGCGGTCGCATTGGCGTGCGGCATCTGCGCCATCCAGATTCTCCCGACGCAGGTCTATATCAAACAGACCTGGGGGCGGTCGGAGGGCGCGGAATGGGCCTATGTGGCGGACGGGTCCCTGGAACCGCGCATGCTCCTGACTCTGGTGTCCCCCTTCTTCTTTGGCGACCCGAACGACGAGGAGGGGTACTGGGGACAGATGGGGTACCACGAAGTGACGGCCTACCTGACCGCGCTTCCTCTGGCCCTTCTTCTGGTCTATCTGCTGGGACGGTGCCGGCCGGGACGCTGGTGGCCGTTCGATCTCCGACCCATTCTCCCGAACCGCCGCATCAACCGGTTCGAGGTCTTTCTGCTGACGTTGCTGGTCCTCTCAATCCTGTTGGCATTGGGGAAGAATGGACCGCTGTTCTGGTTCGCCTACCACCTGGTTCCAGGGTTCGACCGTTTCCGGGTGCCGGCGCGGTTCCTCATGCACTTCGCCTTTGTCATGTCGGCCCTGAGCGCGTGGGTGCTGGATGCGCTGGTCACCGCCCGGGACCGGATCGAGGAAGAGAGGGGAAAATCGGGCGCGGTCCGCGCGCTGGCGGTCGTCTGTATTCTGGGGACAGTGGCGGGAGCGATTCTCTACGCGAGCAGTTCGTCCCTGATCGAGGCGTTCCGGATGCCGATGTTGAACATCGAGGGGTTGAAGAACCACCCGCTCGCTCCGAAACTGGCCTTGTTGAAGAGCCTGGCGCGGGACGGGTTCCTGTTTTTTTCGATCCAGTGCCTGACCTCCGGCGCCCTGCTTCTGGGGATTCTCCTCTGGCGGGGGCGCGAATCGGTCCGGCAGGCGCTGGTCTGGGTTCTGGTGGCGGCCTGCATGGGACAGTTGCTGATCTATGGCGGGCGGTTCATCGTTTCGGAACCGCGAGACACCTATGAGGCGAAAATCTATCCGCGCACCGCGTGTGTCGAATTTCTCACAGAGGCGCTTCGGGACGGCGGGCGGTTTGTGTGGCTCGACAGCCTGATGGACTGGCACTACGACCAGAACCAGCCGGAGCTGATCACCAACCGACCGATGATGTATGGTCTGCCCCAAATGCGGGGATACAACCCGATCAACTCGAAACGCTACGGCCTGTTTCTCAACCAGATCACAGGGCTGCCTCCCGAGGAGAACCCACGCGCGTTCATGTTGATGCCGGACTCGGGACCGGTCAAGATCAACTGGTCCCTTCTGGCAGCCTGGAATTGCCGGATTGTCCTTTCGTATGTGGACCTGAAAGACCCGGCCATCGAGAAGGTGAAAGAGTGGCGCTTTCCGCAGGCCGACCAGGGAGGCGCGGAACAGGTGATGTACGCCTACCGGATTCGCGAGCCGTTCGGCGAGGCCTGGCTCTGCGACCCGTTCGAAATCCCGGAAAATTTGGAAACCGAGTTGGAGTTGCGCCTCCTGTCGCAAGGTCAGGTGGACCTGCGCCAGCAGGCGCTCGTGCGAGGCAATCCGCTGGCGCTGGTGGGAGAGGACACCGCCACCCGTTCCAGCGCGCAAGGCGCCCAACAGACGCCCGGCGTTCAGGGAACGGTTGAAGTTCTGGAGAAAGGATTCGGCCAGATCCGGTTCCGCGTCTCGGCGTCTAAACCGGCCTTGCTGGTCTGCAGCGAGAGTTATTACTCCGGCTGGCGCGCCCGCGTGGATGGAGAAAGCCGGATGGTCTTTCCGGCCAATGTGGCTCAGTGCGGAATTCCCGTTCCGGCGGGAACGCATGAGGTAGAACTGGCGTACCGTCCTCTGGAGTTTCAGCAGGGCGCGTTTGTCAGCGTGGGCTCGCTTCTGCTCCTGGGCCTGTTGATCGTCCGCTGGCTGCGCCAGAGCCGCTCGCTGGGAATGTGACGCCATTTTCTTCTTTCCCCCTCCCCCCTCCTTCTGGCAAAATGAGCGCTATCGTCTTACTGGATTCCCGGTCCCCCAGAAACCGACCGACGCGGGAGGGATTTCTCATGGAATGCTCCAAGTGCGGGAAAGCGCTGGATGCGAAGGAAGGGGGCGCGTGGAGGGCGGCCATATCCGGAAGCGTCCTGGGCGACGAGATCAGCGACATTTATTACTTTTGCGAATCGTGCGGCGTTTACACGATGCTGGTCTGTTACGAGACGTTTCTGGGCGAGGACGAGATCTCAATTCGAGGACCGATCTCGAAAGAGGAGGGAGACGAACAGGTCGAACTGATCCGGCAATGCTCGACTCCGTGGGACAAGAGTTGCCGCTGCGCGGCCCATGTGGCCTACTTCCGGGG
>DAOPYU010000405.1:0-4414 GCA_035353095.1 Candidatus Sumerlaeota bacterium
TTGGGATGCTGCTGCTCTCGGCGGTGTTGCCGGGCGTTGGGTTGTTCGGCCTGACGAAAGTCCAGGGGGGCGGGTTGATCCTGGTTCTGGCGACGGTGTACGCAGTGGGTTACTGCTACTTCTGGCCGACCACGCTGGGTGTGACGAGCATGTGGGTCCGGAAGGGCGGTTCGCTTGCCCTGTCGATCGTCAATGGCTGGGGGAATGCCGCGGTGGGGCTGATCGCCGCGCCTGCGATGGGGTTCATTTCGGATAAAAACGGAGGGGGCACCGAGGGCATGATGGTTTCGTTCCGTTATGTCGCCGCCTCGGCGGTCGTCCTGCTGGTGATTTACGGTGTGCTGGCGGTGAGCAACAAGAAGAATGCGTAAGAAGAGACAGCAGCAGTCCCCCCGTCGCTTACTCAAGTATGGGGGACGAGGGGGGATTGTGAGAGAAAGGCGTGAGAGCCGTTCCGGCATCGGGGGGCTCTCACGCCACTTTACCACCCTGATTTGGGGTGTATGACTGGAATTCAGAAGCAGAAAATCGAAATTTTCGTTTCACATATTCTGAGCGAAGGAGAGACAGCATCATGGCGAGAAAAGTAACGTTGTTTACGGGACAGTGGGCGGATCTGCCGCTCGAAACGTTGGCGCCGATGGCGAAGGATTTCGGCTACGACGGTCTGGAACTGGCGTGCTGGGGCGATCACATGGATGTGGACCAGGGCGCGGTGAGTGCGGCCTACTGCGAGAAGCAGATGAAGATTCTCGAGAAGAACGGTCTGGGGTGTTGGGCCATTTCCTGCCACCTGCCGGGTCAGTTGGTGTGCGACCTGAACGACGCGCGTTCGGACATGTTTGCCCCGAAGGAACTGGCGGGCAAACCCGAAGCGAAGCGCCAGTGGGCCATCCAGACGATGAAGAACTCGGCGCGCACGGCCAAGAACCTGGGCCTGAAGGTCGTCAACGGCTTCACCGGCTCCTCGATCTGGCATTATCTCTATTCGTTCCCGCCGGTTTCGGATGAGATGATCGAAGCGGGCTTCAAACAGTTCGCCGATCTGTGGAATCCGATCCTGGATGTGTTCGACGAGTGCGGCGTGAAGTTTGCCCTCGAAGTGCACCCGACGGAAATCGCGTTCGACATCGTGACGTCGAAGCGTGCGCTGGCTGCGGTCGAAAACCGTGAGGCGTTCGGGTTCAACTTTGACCCGAGTCACCTGATCTGGCAGGGCATGGACCCGGTCAAGCTGATCGAGTCGTGCCCGGATCGCATCTACCACGTTCACATGAAGGACGCCAAGCGGACGCTCGATGGTTATTCGGGCATCCTGGGGTCGCACCTGAACTTCGGCCAGCCGGGGCGTGGGTGGGACTTCCGCTCGCTGGGCCACGGCGAGATCAACTTCGACGAGATCGTTCGGGCGCTCAACCGCATCAACTACGAAGGCCCGCTGTCGGTCGAGTGGGAAGACTCGGGCATGGACCGCGAGCACGGCGCGCGCGAGGCGGCCGAGTTCGTGCGCAAGGTGGATTTCAAACCGTCGGCGCGTGCGTTCGATTCCGCGTTTGACGAATAATATCGGGAAAGAGATGAGTATCGCGTTGCGCGATAGAAAGTAAGGAGGATCGAGTTATGTTGGAACTGGGTCGTAATTTGAAATGGGGTATGGTGGGCGGTGGTCCGGGCGCCTTTATCGGTGAGGTGCACCGCAAGGCCGCGCGCATGGACGGCGGGATCGAGTTGGTGGCGGGCGCTTTCGACATCAACCCCGAGAAGTCCAAACAGATGGGCAAAACGCTGAACATCTGTCCCTCGCGCGCCTACAATACGTATCAGGAGATGATCGCGGGCGAGTTGAAGTTGCCGGTGGGCGAGCGGGTGGACCTGGTGTCCATCACGACGCCGAACAATTTTCACTTCCCGATCGCCAAGGCGTTTCTCGAGTCGGGCTTCAACGTGGTGTGCGAGAAGCCGATGACGTTCAACGTCGAGGAAGCCGAGCAGTTGGTCGAGGTGGTCAAGAAGACCGGGATGGTCTTCGGCCTTCAGCACAACTACACGGGCTACCCGATGGTGAAACTGGCGCGCCAGATGGTGAAGGATGGCGATCTGGGGCCGATCCGCAAGGTGGTGGTGCAGTACGCGCAGGGGTGGCTTTCCACCGTGGTGCAGAACATGCAGGCCTCCTGGCGCACCGACCCGAAGCAGAGCGGCGCGGCGGGTTGCATCGGTGACATCGGGACCCATGCCGAAAACCTGGCCGAGTATGTTTCCGGCCTGCGGATCGAAGAGATGTGCGCGGACCTGACGGCGTTTGTGCCGGGCCGTCTGCTCGACGACGACGGTAACATCCTGCTGCGTTTCAACAACGGCGCCAAGGGTATCCTGCACGCCTCGCAGATTTCGGTGGGCGAAGAGAACAACCTGGCCATCTGGATCTACGGCGAGAAGGCGGGGCTCGAGTGGCACCAGGAACACCCGAACTATCTGTACGTCCGGGCGCAGGACAAGCCGGTGCAGGTGTGGCAGCGGGGCAACGGGTACGTGGGGGCGCGCTGCGCCGCGGCGGGCCGTGCCACGCGGACGCCTTCCGGGCATCCCGAAGCGTTCCTCGAAGCCTTCGGCAATCTGTACGCGAACGTGACGGATACGATCCGGGCGAAGTTGATGGGTGTTGTGCCAGACCCGCTGATGCTCGATTTCCCGACGGTCGAGGATGGGTTGCGCGGCATGCAGTTCATCGAGACCGTGGTGAAGAGCAACAAGGCGACCGAGCGCTGGACGAAGATGCCGAAATAAGGGGATTTTCGATCTGAGCGAAACGGAACCGAATCGAAATCTTTCCCGGCGGCTCCCAGAGGGGGGCCGCCGGGAAGGCGGTTCGGGCGGAGCGGAAAGAAAGCAGAACCACAAGGCGCTCAAGGACCACAAAGAGGAGGCGGGGCGGCAAGGCCCGGATTTCGTTTTGTGGTCGTTGTGTTCGTTGCGGTTCGGGCACTGTCCCCGGGACGGGGATAAAGGGCGGGAGGGAAAGGCGTGTCCTCCGGGAGGAAAACCCGGGAGGGCGATGTTTTCGTTCAGGAGGAGGAGACTCGTTCCCGGACAACGGCCATTCCTTTCCGCGAGGAGGAAGATCCTTTTCGGGTCCTTGATTCTTCTTCTCGGGATTGACGGAGGGGAAGATAGTTCGGGCCTTCAGCCCTTATAAAAAAGGGACATGTTTTCCTGGGGCGACGCTTCGCTTGCCCCAGGCGGGTATAAGGCGCGCCTTTGGCGCTCAAACAGGAGACGGTCTTGGCCTCTGGAACAGTTGGGGGCTGGTATAGGACGCGTGTCTGGTGCTCAAACAGGAGAAGGTCTTGGCCCGTGGAACGGTTGGGATCTGGTATCGGACGCACGTTTGGTGCTCAAACAGGAGAAGGTCTTGGCCCGTGGAACGGTTGGGGGCTGGTATAGGGCACGTGTCTGGCGTTCAAACAGAGGTTCGGAGGATGTCTGGATCTCGAAAGAAAACGGCGAGGTCTGGAAAAAGTAAGGTGGGGACAAAGAGGTTTTGGGAAAAGTTGTCTGGGGAAAAAGAGGTTTGGAAAGAAAAGGTTTGGGGGGAAGAGGTTGAGCGCCAACGGCGCGACTTTATACCAGCCTGGGGCAAGCGAAGCGTCGCCCCAGGGAACGGTGCAAGAAAAGAGGAAGGGCTGAAGGCCCGAACTATCTATGCCGCAATCCATCGCTTATATCCTCCTGCATCTGGTCTTTAGTACGAAAGATCGACTCCCCCATTTGAACGAGGCGATTCGTTCCGAATTGCATCCTTATCTGGCCACGGTGGCGCGCAATGCCGGGTGTGAAGCCCTGCGGGTGGGAGGCGCTTCCGATCATGTTCATCTGGCCATCCGGTTCTCGCGAACGGTGTCGGTTGCGAGTCTCATTGAAGAATTGAAAACGGGTTCGTCGAAGTGGTTGAAGAAGCGATTCCCAAATCTTCCCAATTTTTCTTGGCAACGGGGTTACAGCGCCTTTTCGATCAGTCCGGAAGACCAGAATGGGCTTTTGGTTTACATCGAGAATCAGGAGGAACACCATCGCATTGTTACCTTCCAGGACGAATATCGGGCGTTGTTGACCGAATTCGGGGTGGAATATGATGAACGCTACATGTGGGACTGACGGGGGGAGAAATAGTTCGGGCCTTCAGCCCTCATAAAAAGGGACACCATTTTCCTGGGGCGACGCTTCGCTTGCCCCAGGCTGGTATAAGCCGCGCCTTTGGCGCTCGAGCAAGAGATGAAGAACGGGATATGTGGCGATTGTTTCAAACAAAAGATAAAGAACGGTATGTTGTAAGCGCTTCAAACACGAAATGAAGAGTGCCAGGTCACGATGGCTTCAAATAAGAGATGGAAAAAACGGTATGTCGCGGCCGTTT
>DAOPYU010000406.1:0-4413 GCA_035353095.1 Candidatus Sumerlaeota bacterium
CGGTTTTCCTGGGGCGATGCCCCAGGCTGGTATAAGATCGCGCCGTTGGCGCTTTTCCCCGGATTTCTCTATCTTCCGACATCTTTCTTCTCTTCCCGGAACTCACCTTCCGGGTGTCTTGAGTTCTCCTGATTCCAAATGACTCGTTTTCGTGACTGCTGTTTTCAGGATCATTCGACTTGGTCTGCCACACCAACAGATGGCGGATTCCACAGGTTCCGACTTTTTTCTCTCCCATCCCCTTCTCCCCTGATTCCTTGTCAATAGGCCAGTTATCTCTTCCTTGCATTCTGGCGCGCTTCGTGCTATTCCACAGGAAAGAGTACAGTTCACACCGGATCGAGACGGTTCGATCCGGATTCTTCTGCGGAGGCCTTATTAGCATGGACCACACGAGCAGCCTTCTTCTGGGCTTTGCAGCAGTCGCATCGGTGATCTGTGTCATGAATTGCTTGATAGCGATCCCCATAAACCGCAAACTCAAAGCCTTGTTTGAGCAAACCAGTCCTTTGGCCGATGTGCGAAGCAAATGTATGATTCGTGAAAGCTCTTTGGAAGAGCCCGGTTCGGCCCAGGTACTGGAAGGTGATTTGTGGATTTCGACCGTAACCGGTAAAAACCTGTGTGTCCCCTTGTCCCAGATAAAACTGACTAAAGTTTCTCACAATAAGTGGTACACACGGTATCTGGGACGATCCGGCTGGTGGCGAAAGACACGGTTCCATCTGGAGACCCCGAAAACCTGCGGTTTGATTCTCGGGGTAAACGATCCGGAACAGTGGGAAAGAGTTCTAAAACAGAGTGTGTCCTGAGCGAGGGAGTCTCATGTCCATCTTGAAACGCACGGTGGAAAACTTGGCCGCCCGACTGGCGGCCACGCGGGGGGGCCGCGTCATGGCCAACCACCTCATGCCGTATCTCCCCGTTTCGCTGGACCTCATTGAACGCATTCTCGACGCGCTGGTGGACGAAACCGTCCTGACCTCGCGCCGTGAAGACGACTGGCAGATCTACGAATTTCCCGAACTGCTCGACGCGCCCATCGCGCCAACGCCCAGAAACGTCTGCGTGGCCTGCGGAACCCCCGACCGTCTCGCGGACAAGTCGCCCCTGTGCGACGCCTGCGCCCGGGCGCTCGAAGCGGAACTGACCGAAATGGCCAAACACGAGGACTGGCCCGCCGAAGCCGTGTGGGAACACGAACTGCTCTGCGCGGCCTCGCGCCAGTCGGGCCCGTTGCGGGTCGCCTCGCTGGCCGGGTTCACGCGGCTCTCGCTGAGCCAGCTCAAGGAACGCCTCAAGAATCTGGCCGCGCGCGGTCATGCGCGCTGCGTGGTGAACTTCGAGAGCAAGTCGGCATATTACGAGTTTCCTCCGCTGATCTACCCGCGCGACATCTGGCTGCGCCACGACCGCTTCATCTGCGGCCACCCGGCCTCGCGCAAGTGCGAGTTCGAGATCAAGATCATGAAGGTCTTCGTGGTCCTGATAGTCGCGACTTTTCTGCTGTTTCTGGATTTTCTGCAACCGATCCCGTGCGTGTTTCTCATCCTGCCCCCCGCAGTGATTCTGGCGCTCTGGTGGATTTTTCATGGTCCGCCGCCGCTTTCGCCCCTGGAACGTATGGCGCTCAAGGAGGAAGGGGAATCCTCGGATGGCGACAAACCGGAAGGCGATCGGGAGGAGGATCTGTGAAGCGGGAGAAGGAAGCGGCTCCGGTTTTCTGTAGTGTTCCGGGCCGAGTGTTCGTAGAATAATCTTTCGGATTCAGCGTTTCATTGTTTTTAAGGTCTTCGATCTCGCCGACAGGCGGGATCGAGACCGAAAACCGGTAATCGGCCCCCTCCCTCTCTGCGGGGAAACAAGGGGTGTTCATAGAAGATTCTTTTGAGGAAGGGGATTCAAAACCATGCTCGACAACGAGCCCAATCTGCCACCGCTGCCACCGCTGCCGCCAGAGCCACGGCGGCCGTCATTCCAGCCGAAAATAAAAATTCCCAGGGTACCGATCAGCGATGTGGTGCGGTATTTCCGCAGTTCCATCATGTTATTGCTCTTCACCCTGTTCCTGGTCTGCCTGGCGCTTCTGGCCACCATTCGCATCCAGCGCGTGTCCGGGTCCGAGATCGGGGTCAAGGTCAACAATCTGACCGGCGAGGTGACCCCGATCAAAGACTCGGGAACCACCATCTACAACGGCATCCTCACGTCGTTCTATGTGATGGACAAAACCGAGCAGCGCATGGAGATGACCGCCGCAGCCGACCGGGGCGACCGCAAAGGGAGGGATGACCTGCGCATCAAGACCACGGACGGAAACGACGTGTTCCTGGATCTGACGATCAACTACATCATCATGACCGAGAACACCGACGACCTCATCAAGGTCATCAAGTCCTCGGGCGTCGGCGATCTGTACAAGACCAAGTGGATCCGCGACTACGCCCGCTCGATCTGCCGGACCATTTACGGCGAACTGACCACGGAACAATTCTACAACGCCAGCGAGCGAAACAAGAAGGCGACCGAAGCCCAGGACGAAATGAACAAACGCCTCAACCCCCACGGCATCATGGTGACCAAGATCATCGCCGAGGATTTCCGGTTCCACGACGAGTACCTGAAGAAGGTCCGCGAGAAAAAACTGGCCGACCAGGGGGTGCTCGAAGAGATCTCGAAAGCCAACGCCGCGCGCGAGGAACAGATCGTCAACACCACCCGCGCCACCAAGGAGAAAGAAGTCAAGGTCAAGGGGTACGAAGGCGAAATGAAGAAACTGATCGTTTCGGCGGAGGCCCAGGCCGACCGCGCCATCAAGGAGGCGGAATCCTACGCCATCAAGACGATGCGCGACGCCGATGCCCAGTACGTCAAGAGCGAAAACAACGCCAAGGCGGTGCTGGCCAAGGGGACCACCGAAGCGGAAGGAACGAAGAAAATGGCCGATGCCCTCCAGGGCGAAGGGGGACGCAATATCGTGAAACTCGGCTACGCTGAACGCCTCCAGCAAATGAACGTCTCCGGCCAGCCGTTCCAGGTCAACAGCCAGACCGAGCGTTTCTCGCACATCGAGGAACCGGCCGCGTCGGCTGAAGTTCGACCGACTCCCCCACCCGCCGCGCAACCCGCCGGGGCGTCTTCCAATGCGCCTGAATCCAAACCGCAAGCGGGCGCCCATTGACCGGCAGAAAGGAAAACAGAACCATGATGAAGCCTCTTAAAATATTCTGTATGATCGTGTCACTCCTGATTATCGGAACCTTCCTGATCTTCAAGACCTTTCTGATCCACATCGAGGTGGGCAAGGTCGGAGTCAGGACGCGGCAGTACGCCGTTTTCGGCGAGAAAGGGGTCGAGCCGAAAGACTTCAGCCCCGGCTGGCACCGCAAACTCCCCATCTTCGACACCTGGAAAATCTTCGACGCCACCGTCCAGACCATTCAATTCACCACCTCCGAGGAACGCGAACACCAGCGCGAGATTTACCGCGGCATGAATCTGCTTTCCCGGGTCCAGAGCGCGGTTTCCCCGGACGAAACCGTCGCGCCCGAAGGCCCCGAGATGATAGACGTCAAGGCCAAGGATGCCAACGCCGTGCGCCTCGACGTCACCGTCAAGTACCGGATCATGGAAGGCGCCGCGTACAAGGTCTTCGAGCAGTTCAACGATGAGATCCGCTACAAGAACATTGTGCGCGACCAGGTGTTGAACGTCGTGCGAGGCAAAATGGGAGAAATGAACACCGAGGAGTTCTACGACCCCCTGGTCCGGATGCAGAAGACCACCATCATGACCCAGATGCTGACCGAGGACCTCTCCGTCCGCAATATCGAACTGGTGGACATTCTGGTGCGCGACATTTCGTTCGATCCCGCCTATGAAGCCAAGATTCTCCAGAAGAAACTGGCCGACCAGGACGTGGAACTGAACAAATCCCGCGCCCAGCAGGCGGAAAAAAGCGGCGAGACCAACAAGATCGCCGCGGAGACCGGGGCACTGGTAGCCGTTATCGAGGAACAGATGACCGCCGCGCTGGTGGGGATGAAGGCCGAAACGGATAAGAAGATCGCCAAGATCAACGCCGAGGCCCAGTTCAAGGTCGCCCAGACCCGCGCCGAAGCCGACCTGTACGCCGCCGAAAAGATCGCCAAGGGCAACCTGATGGAACGCGAAACCACCGCTCAGGCCGAGCAACTCAAGGCCCAGGCCCTGAGCGGCTCGGGCGGCGCCAACTATGTCGCCCTGCAGACCATCAAGGCCCTCCAACTGGGCGACATGAAAGTCTCGACGATCCAGAACGACTTCCTGGATACGGAAAAAATGGTCCAGAAAATGGGCGCCACGGCCAAGTGAGGCGGGGGAATGGATAATGGATAATTGATAATGGACAATGGATAATTGCGAACCGATTCC
>DAOPYU010000407.1:0-4406 GCA_035353095.1 Candidatus Sumerlaeota bacterium
GTTTTCCTTCCGTCCAGATAGAGAGGAATCATACCGACGATCGCCCGCCAGTACTTGCGGTTGTGATCCTTGTAGATTTCGGTGTACTGACCGGCCTTGGCCAACACTTCGCTCGACTTGGCCACCTTGACCTGCACGTCGGTCGAGGAAGTCCGCGCCTGCGTCCATCCCGCCATACCTACCAATCCCACCACCAGCGACAGCGCTATTTTCGTTTTCATAAACACCCCATCCCCTTCTCGCGATCTCGACTTCCACCTCTACCAGAAAATTACGGGAAAGTAGTCAAATTTACAAGAAATTCCATTCTCCGTCTGCTGGACTTTCCCAGTCCCGCCTACTTGGTCTATTTAATAGCAATATTCATACCTGGACATCCCGATATTAATATCTGCTCGAAAAATACAGACAACTGCTGAAAAATCAGGACACTGCATTCCTTCCGACTCCATATCGCAAGGAACCCCGTCCCCGAATTGCTCATTTGTGAGCACACGCCCTGTTCAAAGATGACCAATTGTGGCTATTTTGATTGCCCCCGGAAGATAACTGGTCAAAAATGAACCCTGGAGATTTTCCCCATCCTTCCGTTACGGTACCTTCTCGAAGGAATCGCGCCGGTACACCCAGATCGCCGCACCGGGTTTCTCCTCAATTTCCACCCGAACTCCCTCCTGGAGGAACGCTTCCCCTGTTCCCTCCTGAGTCCCTCGCCCGTCCACCGATTCCAACCGGTAGCGGGCCTTCGGGTCGAGTCCCCGCAAGGGGAACCGTCCCGCTTCCCACTGAGAGGCGGGATGGCGGAACAACAGGAGGCACCCTTCGCCCCGCTCCGGCACATCGAACTGCCACCCGATCCAGTCCGGCCCGCTCAACGACCACTCGGTCAGCGGATAAAAATCTCCGAACATGAAGGGCTGAATGCGCTTGAGTCGGGAAAACAATACACGTAATTTTTCGTAATCCAGTTTCGCGCGTACGTCAAACGTACAATTCAACGACGGCGCTACATTGCTCCAGAACGCGTACGACTCGACGGACGTCATTCCCTCACCGTAATAACTGGCGTTCTGGCAGGCGACCGTTCCTGTACCCGTAAACGGAAACCAGAAGGAAAGGCCATAGGTCATCGCCTGAGACGGCTCGCTGAGGTACGCCCGGTCAGTGCGCCAGAGAGGCACGGAACGACGCATGAACTCGAGATCGATCCGACGCCCACCCGACGCGCAAGTGTCGAGTATCAGATTGGGATGGCGCCGTTGCAGTTCGTCCCACATCCCCAACAGATTCACCAGATGCTTCTGTTCAACCAATCCCTGTCGGTCGGGCGTCTCGGCGTTGGCTTTGTTCCAATAGGGGGACAGTTCCAGGTTGCAATCCTGTCGGTACAGGTCAATCCCCTCCCGGGTCAGGATGCTGTCAATCCGTTCGGTGAACCAGTCGCGTACCTCGTCGAGGTGGAACTTGACCAACCCGTCCTCGGGGCCGTTCCAGAGCCACTCGGGTTTGTTCTGCGAGAGCCAGCTGCCCTTGCGCATCCGCTCCGGTTCAAACCAGAGAAGGGTTTTCAATCCCTTCTGGCGAGCATAGTCGCTGACCTCTCTCAAACCATTTTGAAAACGTTTCTTATCCACTTCCCATGTCCCGGTACGCGTCCAATCCCCGTCGCAGGGATACCATCCAGCATCTATCCACCAGTAATCGAGCGGAATCTTTTCATCCAGATAACGATCTATGAACTCTTTCTGATTCTCGGTGGTAGCCTTGGTCATCTCCTGATGGACACGCCCACTGTAAGCCAGAATAAACGGTTCGAGCGGTTTACCGCCCGGACGCGGCGTCACGTGGGCACTCATCCAGCGCCGCCAGACGTTCTGGGCGTGAACCCAGTCGCCCCGGTAGAATTGCAGGGCGATCAGGGGAGTCCGCGCCGACTCGCCCGGACGCAGGACGAAACGCGTGGTCTGCTGCCCGGCCTGAAGGCGCAGGCCCGTCCCTTCGTCGCGGACGAAATCGGTCTGCCACTGGCCCGGCCACCCCACGGCCGCCAGAACCCCCACCCCTTCCCACCGCAGGTTGAAGTAGGGCAGGATGCCATCCGAGCTGCGCCCGCCGTTGGGCGCGAAGGTCTTTCTGGATTTGGGAAGCAACGCCTCGCACCGGGGTTTGAAATCCTCGTCCGCGCAGGTCGAACCGTTCCAGGAACGCAGTTCAAACTCCCCGGCGGGCGGGTGCGGGATCTCGTGGCGTTTCAGGAGCGTGTCCAGCCCCCGCACCTCGGTCAGGAGCGGGGTGTCCTGTTTCCCCCGGTTGGTGAACTGAACCGTCCACTGAACGGTCGGAAAGTCCGAAAAGCGCATCAGATCGCACCGGACCTCGAGCTGCGTCTCCGGGTCGAGCCAGATCAGCGTGTCGGTCCGCGCGTTCTCGCCTTTTCCTTCCTGACGCGAGAACTTCCATTTCGGCAGGAGGTCGGCGCTCGCGCGGTCGCCATACCGGAAGGAGAAGGGCAACCCGCCCGCTCCGATGTTTTCATCCTGACCGTCAAGAATCGGCATCGAGGCGATCGCGAGCGTGTCCCCGTTCGCAAGTGTCGCGGTGGGCCGGACCCACCCCGCCGTATCGCAGGCATACTCCCCCGCCGGGTCCACGATCAGGTCGAGCGCAGTCACCCCGTCGAGGTCCAGTTCCACCTTGAGCGGGTCCATGCCTTCCTTGCGAAGATCGGACTTGAACAACTCGCGTTCTCCCGACCGGACGATGAAGAGGACCGATCCTTTCCCGCCCGCGCTGAAGGGGTTGGTCAACACCCCCGCCAGGGCCGAAAAGTGCCGGACCGGCGACGGGAACGTGACGCGCAGGTGACTCGGGGCATGGGTGAACAGGCCGTCGGAATACCGGTTTTCCCCGAAACGCAGCGCCTGGTCGGGGTCGCCCGGAACCGAATTCTGCGTCACCCACTCGAGCCGTTTCAGGATCGAAATGCCCGCCTTGGGGGATTCCAGAGGCCCGACCGCCTCCTGACCGAAACGCTCGAGCGTCCACTGCCCGGCCCAGAACCGCTCGCTGTCCGTCGGCCCCTCGGCCCAACCCGGGGCGGCCAGTGTGGCGGACAACACGGCCAACCCCAAAATTCTCGAAAGAATCGCGCATCCTCTGCCCCATGTGCCCATTTTCCGCATCCTCCCTGCTGTAACACGATTTCAACGCAAAAAAGGGGAACAGACGGCAATCTGTCCCCCTCATCCGAAAAACAAAATTCGCCCCTCCCCCCTGAAGAACGCAAAACCTTCAGCCGACGGGAAAGACACCTCTCATGAGATGAAACTCAATCGTGGTTGAAGATCATTTTCTGGACTTCGATGCCGGGGATGGTATCGAGTTTGTCGGCCAGTTCGAGGCAGCGGGCCTCTTCGCCGAACATTTCCAGCAGCACGAGGCCGTTGGGCGAATTGGCGTTTTCGACTTCATGCAACCCCAGGCGGGTCTTGATGTTGCTGCCGTACTCGGAGAACAGATACTGGACTTCCTGCGCCTTGGTCAACCGTTCGGTGATGTGGACGCCGAGGATGATGTGCTGGTCGAAATTCATGGCTCGCTCCTTTGCGAAATGAGATTGAAACGCCCCCAACAGAATACCGTCAGCCTATAACCAACCGGGGGAACTTGTCAACCCCCACGGGTGAGGAAAAACTGAAAAATGAACACGGGAGAAAGAAAGAGGGACGCATCTCATCGCGCACGTTCCCCGGGGAATCGGGAACTCGGAACGATTCGCCAGACGGGGGGCACGACTCTCGCATAAGAAACCTCGAAACAGACCGAATACCCGGTACAGAGGAAGCGCAACCGAACTTCAACCAAGAAAAGTACGAAATGCTCCGAAAACAGCAGTTTTTCGTACTACTATCTCAAAATCTACGCAAGCCGCGACTATTTCAAGCACAACGGAAACCGAATTATTCAACCGCGAAAAGCGCGAAAGACACGAAAAAATCAGTTTTCGCGCTTTTCGCGTCTTTCGCGGTTTTTTCTTTTGGTTGCGGCTCCGCTGCGCCAGGTTTTTCGTGCCTTTCGTGGTTGAAAAAGTCGGTTCTACACACTTCTGTTTGCAGGGCAGAAAACGGCCTCGACTTGTGTAGATTCCGCGTGAGAGTCGTTACATAAACAACCACCTCATGCCCATGCTCCACCTTTCGCGGTCTGGGTACCCTTTTGAGGCAACTTCGGATCAATAGTTTCGCACAATCCGAAATCCGATCCGGTCGGATCTCTTTCCGAAAAAGACCCTGTCTCGAAAGGCGGATCGGCATTCCGCTGGAGCCGAGCCCCACGAACCACCCCGGACCGTATTGAACCAGGTCGGATGGTTGGAATCTGACCGGGCGGACGCGAAGGACAGGGTT
>DAOPYU010000408.1:0-4387 GCA_035353095.1 Candidatus Sumerlaeota bacterium
GGTTACTTGCTCGGGAAGCGCTGTTTGAGGCTCTGGAACTCGGGCGAGGAGTCGCGCCAGGGGCCTTTCGCGCCCAGGGACTGGATCGTCTTGCTCACGGCGGCGATGCGCTCGCCGGTGGGCGGGTGGGTCGAAAGGAGCGTCGCAAAGCTGGACGACTGCCCGCTCTTCGCCGACGGATCCATCTTCTGGAAGAAGGTGACCATCCCCTTGGGGTTCAGGCCCGCGCGGGCCAGGGTCTTGACGGCGAGCGAGTCGGCCTCGAACTCGTCCACGCGGCTGTGCTTGAGGAGGACACCCGACTTGACAATGGACGCGGCGGTCTGGGCCAGCGCGCCGGAATTCTCGCCGAGGGCCATCTGTCCCGCCAGGTCGTAGGCCTTGTTGCGGCTCAGGTCCTTGGCGCCGTGGCGCGCGGTAACGTGGCCGATCTCGTGCGCCATGACCGAGGCCAGTTCCGCCTCGCTCTTCGCCATCCGGATCAGGCCGACCTGCACGTAACAATATCCGCCCGGCACGGCAAAGGCGTTGACCTCCTCGTTATCCACAATCTGGAAGACGAACTTCTGCTCACACGGCTGAGCCGCTTTCACAAGCCGCTGCCCCAGACTGTTGATATAGGCCGTAGCCGCCGGGTCCTTGTCGTAGATCTTGACCTGTTGCTCGATCTGGGCCGAGAACTGCTTGCCCAGCGTGGTCTCCTGCTCGGGCGTGACGACAAAGAGATTCGACGTGACGGTGTCCATCATCGCGCACCCCGCGAGAAACAGACACAGGATCAGAATCGCCGCGACGGGGGCAAAAATGCGTTTACGAGACATGGATACAACCTCCAGAATATTGCGTTCGGGGAACGACTCACGCTGCGCATCGGAGCATCCGGTTCCGCAGAAGCATTCCCCCGAAAGAATTGTTCCACAAGACGGTCCGGAGGAACAATGATTTTCTGGCCGGAAAACAGAAGGGGAAAACGTCCCTCACCCCACCAGCCGGTAAAAGAAATCGCGGCGGCGCAGTTGAAACCCCACACCTTCGGCCAGGCGGCGCAGGTCGTCCGGGCTCATGGAGAACCGGGTCCCCGCCGCGGCCACGACGTTTTCCTCGAGCATGGTGGACCCGAGGTCGTTGGCGCCGAACAGAAGGGCCAGCTGGGCGATGTCACGCCCCTGCGTGACCCACGAGGCCTGGAGGTTCGGGATATTGTCCAGATACAGACGCGCCACGGCCAGCGTGCGCAGGTAGTCCCACGCGCCCGCCTGCGCGTGTGGCAGCGCGCCACTGCGGCAGAACCCCTCGGACGGCCCCACCGTGTTGCCCGGTTGAAAGGTCCAGTGGATGAAGGCGGTGAACCCGCCGGTCTCGTCCTGAAGCGCGCGAATGCGCTCGAAGTGCTCGACGCGCTCGGCGGCCGTCTCGCCCAGGCCGATCACCATCGTCGCGCTCGACTTGAGGCCCGCCCGGTGGACCTCGCGCATGACGCCGATCCACTCGTCCGCCGTGCATTTGCGCGGGCTCCAGGCCGCGCGCACCCGGTCGCTCAGGATTTCCGCGCCGGCCCCGGGAACCGAGTCCAGCCCGGCGTCGCGCAACCGTCGGATGGCGCTGGGGACATCCGTCCCCGCCTCGCGCGCTAGGTACAGAATCTCGGGCGCCGAGAGGGCGTGGAGGTAAAGACTCGGCCACGAGGCGCGCATCCAGCGGAACAGGTCCTCATACCACGCGAGCGTCAGGTCGGGACTCATCCCCCCCTGCATCAGCACGATGGGACGGGGGGGGGCGGGGGGAAGCGCCGGAAGGGTATTCCCGGAGGTGTTCGCGGGAATGTTCCGGGGGACATTTGTCCCCGGATTATCCCCCACTAGGCGTTCGCTCACGGCGCAGAGTTCCTCGATCTTGGCCGCGAGCGTCTCACGGTCCAGCGTCCAGGCGTCGGGGGATTCCGGTCGGCGGGCAAAGGCGCAGAAACCGCACAGCGACGCGCAGGCGTTCGTGGTGTTGATATTGCGATCCACGGAAAACGTCGCCCACGGCTCCGGGTGCAACCGCAGGCGCATCCGGTGGGCCACCTGCCCCAGCGCGATCAGGTCGCCATGCTCCAGAAGATCGGCGGCTTCGTCCGGCGTCAGGCGGCGGCTCCCGTCAGCAACGGGAAGAAGGCCGGAAAAGGCAACGGACTGAGCCGATCCGACCGATTGGACGAATCCGACGGATTGAACGGAGGAAACCATTTCGCCGGCGGGGACGCCGGCGGTACGAACCGCTTGAAGAAGGTTGGTTGGATTTGAAAGAGGAAAGACTTCATCGGAAGCCGGAACACCAATCTCGCCGGCGGGGACGCCGGCGGTACGAACTGCGGGGGGGGCTGTCCCCACCAACCGGTGGAGGGCGTCGCGCTCGACCGGCTCGAACCCGGCCTCCCGGATGAGGGCGCAGAGTTGGGGTTGGGTCAGCGCCTGGGGCGATGCGGCCCCGGCGCTGTGATGAATCCGCTCCTCGACCACCGTGCCGTCCAGGTCGTTCGCCCCCCAGGCCAGCGCGGTCTGCGCCAATTTCGTCCCCATCGAGATCCAGTAGGCCTTGATGTTGGGAATGTTGTCCAACAGGAGACGCGCGAGCGCGACCATTTCCAGGATGGGCCGCGCCTGAATGCGAGGCAGGTGGGCCAGTTCGGTGTGCTCGGGATGAAACACCAGGGGGACGAAAGCCGTGAAACCCCCGGTCTCGTCCTGAAGCGCGCGGAGACGGCAGAGGTGGTCGAGCCGCTCGCGCGGCGTCTCGACGTGACCAAACAGAAGCGTGGCCGTGGAGCGCAGCCCGAGGCGGTGCGCCTGACGGTGGACCTCGAGGTACCCCATCCCGTCGAGTTTCTCGGGGCAGACTTCGCTGCGCACGCGCGGGCTGAGCGTCTCGGCGCCGCCGCCGGTGAGGGCTTCGAGGCCCGCATCGGCCAGCCGCTTGAGCACCGCCTCGACCGGTACCCTCTCGGTCCGCGAGAGAAAGGCGATCTCAACCGCCGTGAACGCCTTCAGGCTGACCTGCGGGAACCGCTGGCGCAGCCCATCGAGCAATTGAACATAATAATCCAGGGTCAGATTCGGATTGAGCGCCCCCACGATGTGGATCTCACGGACACCCCGGGGCGCCTGGCGCTCGACCGTCTCGAACGCCTGTTCGAGCGTCATCTCGTACGCGCCCGCCTCGCCCCGCTTGTGGCGGAAGGCGCAGAAACGGCACCGGTTCTCACAGATATTCGAAGGGTTCAGGTGGAAATTGACCACGTACGACACACGATTACCGTGCAACGCCTGCCGCCGCAGAGACGCCAGCCGCCCCAGTTCGAGCAGGTCCGCCTGTTCGAGCAGAGCGCACCCGTCGTCAAGCGAAAGACGCTGTCCCGATTCCGCCCGAAAAATCAGTTCCCCCAATTCCATTTTTTCTGACAATCTACCTTCTCCTTATGATATAAGAGACATCGCCGGGAACGTGGGATTCCTCCGGCAGCCCCCCTGCCTCAACTCAGGAAAGGGTACCACAGGAACTCCCGCCCTGCCATTGGGGATTTCGGAGAGTGGGGAAACCGTGTGTTCGAAAGGGCAAGAGAGCGTTTTTTTTCAACGCAGATGGTGTTCTTTTTGCTGATTGAAGGGCGAGGGACGATTCCCCGGGGAAACGTACCGGAACGAACAGATTCGATTCCCTTCCCGGCGTCAGGTGTTCCAAACCGTACGGTCTGCGGGAGGTGAATCTTCCGAGATTCGAGACGTTCCCGGGGCCCCGATTGACGATAGAGCGGAATGAACGAAATGGTTCTCGACAAAGGTTGGGGGAAGGGCCTCTTCCCTCCCCCAGCCTTCTCCAGCATTCGAAAAAATCCTCCTCTTTCAGAGGGGGTCTAAAAAAAAGCGCGCCTGGCGCATTCCAGGTAAAAGGAGCTTCACACATATGTACAAGTTGGCACAAGTGGTCCTGCTGGTCGTCCTCACCCTCTCGATGGTGGGCTGTAAGAGCTGCCGCTCGAAAGACGCCGGAGTCAAGGTTCCCACGGGGACCACGGGAGCAACCCTCGGGGGTGGTGTGGGCGCGCAGGACCCGGAAATCGGGGATCCGAACCCGCGTTCCACAGACCGTGACCCTGTCCCCGAAACAGACGTCAAGACGGTCTATTTCGCGTATGACCGGTTCGACGTCCGGCCCGATCAGATCCCCGACCTTGAAAAAAGCGCCAAGTTCATCAAGAAACAGTCCCGCACGATCCTGATCGAGGGTCACTGCGACGAGCGCGGCACGATCGAGTACAACATGTCGCTCGGCCAGAAGCGTGCCGAAGCGGTGAAGGCGTTCCTCGTGAACCGGGGCGTGGAAGAGGCCAAGCTCAGCACGATCTCGC
>DAOPYU010000409.1:0-4384 GCA_035353095.1 Candidatus Sumerlaeota bacterium
TCGAGGAAGAGGTCGGGCTGGAACCGGGCAATGTAGTCCAGAGTCTCGAAGAAAAGTACGCCAGTCCGGCGGCCACCTCGAACGCTCAGGAAAAACTGGCCGCCCTCAAAGCCTCAATGGGCAAATAAACGCCTTTCGGAGAGCCGGATAAACCGCGGGCGAGGACGCCGCCTTCCATGGAATGCCTTTCTTTTGGGAAAAAGCGGTTCCCGGGACCGCCAATCTCCCGATTGGCGCGGTCAAAAGACTTCACCCAGAAGGTGAGGAAGCCCAAACCGTTTTCAGCCCATAAAGTAAGGACAAAAGACTCCTTTCTCTCTTCAACTGCTGTTTTCAGGTTGAGCCCTTTTCTGTCCAGGGTTTTTCAAACCCGAATTTTCTGTGGGGGCGGGTTTCAAACCCGCCCCTGCGGATTCTTTCCTCGGACCGGGAACCCCTTCTCGGGGGAGTGACAGGTGACTGAAGGTTCACACGCGTCTTGGGCTCGGGTGTTATGGGGCAAGAGCGGTTTTGCCTCGGTTCTTTGGGGGGAGTTTTATCTGACGACGCCAATCAGGAGATTGGCGGTCCCGGGGACCACAGCGGTTTCCAATAAACCGGTATCCCCATCATAAGAAAAGCCCCGGTCTCCGGGGCTTTTCTTCATGGCTTCATCGGTTCCGCATCCTGTGAACTCTCTCGCTCTTCCAGAATCGTTCAGCAGAGCTTCAGCAGGTCGTGCATCCGCAGCATCCCCACCGCGCGCCCCTGTTTGTTCACCACCGGCAGCACCGAGATCTGGTACGGACGGTCCTCCATCAGTTGCAGGGCGTGCGCGGCCTTGTCTTCCTCATGCACCACCGTGGGGTCCTTGGTCATCAGATCGGACGCCTTGAGGTCGAAGAAGCGCTCGCGCTGCTTCAGGGCGCGTTTCAGATCGCCGTCGGTGACGATTCCCACCAGTTTGCAGGAACGCCGGTCGGCGATGACATTGACACCGCCCAGTCGTTTTTCGGTCAATTCGGCCAGGACTTCATCCATGCTGGCATCGGGCAGGACCATCGGGTTTCGTTCACCGCTGTGCATCAGGTCGCGCACCGTCAGGAGCAGGCGCCGTCCGAGGGAACCGCCGGGGTGGTACAGGGCGAAATCCTCATGACGGAAGTTCCGTTCTTTGCTCAGCACGCCCGCCAGGGCGTCGCCCACGGCCAGAGAGGCCAGCGCGCTGGCCGTCGGGGCCAGGTTCAGGTGATCGGCTTCCTGAGGCACGTCGAGCCGGATGACGCAATCGGCGGCCCGGGCCAGGTCCGACTCGGGATTGCCCACCATGGCGATGATCTTGGCGCCGATACGCCGGATGGGCAGCACGATGTCAAGCAATTCCGATGTCTGGCCGCTGTGGCTCATCGCCAGTACCACGTCGTCGCTGTGGACCATGCCCAAGTCGCCGTGCAACGCGTCGGCGGCGTGCATGAAGACGGCCAGGGTTCCCGTACTCGCCATTGTAGCGGCGATCTTCTGGCCGATCAGGCCCGATTTGCCGATCCCCGTCACGACCAGTTTGCCCGGCGATTTCTGAATCAGGCGCACCGCCTGCACAAACCCGTCATCCAGCGCCAGCATGGTCCGTTCGAGGCTTTCCATTTCTTTCCCCAGGATCGTGCGCGCTTCTGTCAAGATATTGACTGCCATGAGACTGCTCTTTCTTTGTGGTGTGAATCGGTAAAGGGAATCCATTCCTTATAATAGGGGGCTGGACTCAGCGTTCTTCCAGTTGGGCCAGCAACCCGTCGAGCCGCTCTTCGAGCGTTTCGAGCGGGCCGTCATTCAAGAGGATCGAGTCGGCCATTTCCTTGCAGGCCTGAAGTTGCTGGCTGTTCGGGTCGCCATTGCGCATCTGCTGCGCTTCGGCGGCGGCAAACTCCTCGAAGGTGACGGGGTCGCCCTGACGGGCGCGATCCAGACTGCGTTCGTAGCGGACTCGGATCGGGGCGTCCACGAAGACCATTGTAAAATCGGGCCGGGCGCGCAGGGCCTGAACCTCGCCGCTGTGGCGGATCGAGGTCACCACGGCCTGCGAAACTCCGGTCAGATGATTCAGGGCCCGTTCGGCCAGCACCTGCGGACCGAACTGCGTGCGCAGTTCATTGCCGACCTGGGTCAGGCGGGGGATGGTGACTTCCTCTCCCCGCTGGCGGATCTCCTCGCGGATCATGTCGGAGAGCGAGACATGCTGAAACCCTTTGCGCATGAGAATGCCGGCGACCGAGTCCTTGCCCGAGGCAAAAAAACCGGTAACTCCGAGGATCATTAGGGCGGTACCTCCTCTCCTCAATCTGACGCCATAGAGAAAGATGCCCGGAATTCGAGGGGGAATCAAGGAAAAACGGTCCCCCCCCACTCTCTCCCACGTGGGAGGATTGGGGAAAGCGGCACTGAGACCGGAGAAAATCCAGAAAAGAATTTGGGTGGTGTGGATTTTGTTCTCCCTCATGAGTGGGGGGGGACTGAGCGGTATCTTGTCAGAGAAATGGACAAAACCGCGAGGAACCAGGCGCTCCAAAACGCTCGGACAGGCTGGGGGAGGCTTTCGTCACCCACTCCACTTTGTCCACGTTGTCCACCTCTTGTCGTCCCTCGCCTGTTTCGGCGGGGGGAGAAAGCCGCCCCTGGAAAGAAAAAAGACTTGACCATTTTTCAGAAATTCTGGTACGGTGCGACAATGGCTGGGCAGGGAAGCCTTGGAAAAGGGCAAAATCCGAGTTCCGGCGGATACAAAAAACCGGATGTGGCTGCGTACAATCTAAACTGGCCTACGTGGTTATGGGAGCCTGAGATGCGATTGATACGAACAGACGCGGGACTTTCTTTGGGGCGCCAACTGGCGGTGTGCCTGTGCGTCCTTTTTTTATTGGGGGGAGTGGGGGCCGTTGAGGCCGCGCCGGCTCCTGTCAATGCGATTTCGGTGTCGAGTGCCCAAGCGACTGGGTTGCGCGCCTTTCCCGGGCGGCTTCTGGGGGTGATCGGAAGTCAGATGGCCTGTAAGGCGATGATCGAACTCGATGGGGTGGAACAACCGGTTCTGGTCTCTCAGGGGGATCTGATTTCGGGTTATACGGTCGAGAGTATTGAAGAGGATACTGTTTCCATAAAACAGGGAGACGCGAAAGAGGATCTCTTTGTCTTCAAGACCGTGAAATATGTCGCGTCCAACAAGTCGGCCAAGACCGTCAAGGACGTGCCGTCCGAGACGGAACTGGCCGAAGCCAAGACGGCCAAATCGTTAAAGGTCCGGGTCCCGTCGCGCCAGTTGGCTTCTGCCGAATCGGAAGAGGATACCGAATCGGTCCGCAGTTCGAGTCGGTTGGATCGCAGAGTTCCTGGGGGGGCTCCCAGTTTCTTGTATCCCCTGGGTTACAGGGGAAAGGTCTCGTCTCCGTTTGGTGATCGGGATCGTCCCAAGGGGGCGATGGGGTATGGAAGCAAGAACCATAAAGGAACAGATATTGCGGTGTCCGAGGGTTCGCGGGTCTATGCGGCGGCACCGGGGGTCGTTGTGAAGAGTGGTTCTTCGTGGAGTCAGGGAAACTATGTTGTCCTTTCGCACGGGGGCGGTTATGAAACGAGTTATTACCATCTGTATGATCGGGCTGTTCCGGTTGGCAAACAGGTGAGAGCGGGGCAGTTGATTGGACACTCGGGGGATACGGGTATTTCCACGGGTCCGCACCTGCATTTCCAGATTGAAAAGAACGGCATTCCGGTCAATCCCGCGAATTATGTCCGCAGTCTTCGGTACTAGTTTGCCCTTTTATGGATCTTCTCGCATTCGGTGCGCATCCCGACGATATCGAATTGTTCGCAGGCGGCTTCATGGCCCAGTGCGTGGCACGGGGGTATGAGGTTGGACTGGCGCATCTGACTCGGGGAGAACGGGGAACCCGGGGAACGCCCGAGGAGCGCCGCTCGGAGGCCGTGCAGGCGGCCCAGGCGCTGGGGATCGGCGAGGACCGGGTCGTTTTTCTGGATCTGGGCGATACGCGGGTTGAAAACACCGAGGCCAATCGGCTCGAGGTCATTCGGGTCTTACGCCGCTGGCGGCCCCGCGTGGTGCTGCACGGCCACCCGTTGGATCGCCACCCGGACCACCGCAAGGGGTGCCTGCTGGTTCAGGACGCCTGTTACTATTCTGGGCTGGCCCGGTTGGAGACGGGGCAACCGCCCTGGCGGTCCGAAAAACGGCTTCAGTTTCTCAACAACACCCTGCCCGCTGAATCCCCTTCTTTCATCGCGGACATCACGCCTTTTTTCCCTCAGAAACTGGAAGCCTTGCGTGCCTATCGGTCCCAGTTTCACAATCCGGACTATGACGGTCCGGAGACCTACATCAGTACGCGCGAGTTTT
>DAOPYU010000410.1:0-4379 GCA_035353095.1 Candidatus Sumerlaeota bacterium
TTACCAGACCATTCAAATTTCAGTGAACCTTCTCACGAATTCGGGGGATGCACCCACGCCGGATTTTAACGCCATAATAGGCTTGCCAAAGGGTGGGCCGTTCGGATAAGATCCGTTCCTCTTTTGTGGGTGGGTAGCTCAGTGGGAGAGCGCTGCCCTTACAAGGCAGTGGTCGCAGGTTCAACCCCTGTCCCACCCACCATTTTTTTGCATTCTGGAATTCGTTCCCCCTCCCCGGTTCTTCGGGTGAGGGGGAATGTTTTTTTTCAGGCTGCGTCCAGGTCCCGGGTGGAGGTCACTTTTCGGCCTTTCTTTTCCCGTCTCTCGGTTGGACGCCGGGTGTATTGCGCAACGACCCGGTTGTCCTGAAGCGTGAGATGAACTTTTTCTACGTCGGGACAGCCCAGACACTCGTAGGCGGCCGGTTCCAGAATTGCGGTCAGGGCGCCGTGCAGGCCGCGCGCGCCGCTCTGGCTGAGCAGCGCCTGGGAGACGAGGTGTTCCTCGGCCTGCGGGGCCAGTTCGAGCGCGATGCCCTCGCGGTTAAACTCGTGGCGGTACTGATCGAGAACGGTGTCGTGGAGGATAGCCCGCAACTCGGGGGCTTCGAGCGGCTGGAGCGGGACGATCCGGTTCAGGCGTCCTGCCAGTTCCGGCATCAGGCCATAGCGCACGAGCGCCTGGGGGTCGCGCAGGCGTTCCCGGTCCAGGCGGGAAAAGGCCCGGGGGTGTTTCCGGTCTGCCGCCGGGGGGAGGGGAGCGGTTCCGAATCCCAGACCGGGGTGGGAGGTTCGGGGGGCGAGTTGGGCGATCCCCGCAAAGGCCCCGCACAGAACGAAAAGGACGTTGCCCAGCGGCAATTCCTGGGTCATTTCACGCAGGGGGCCGTCACTGCGATAGCGTCCCGCCGGAGCGGAAAGCAGGCCCAGCAGCTCGCGCTGGACGCCACGGCCCGACACATCGCGTCCGGCCAGTCCGTTTTCCGGAGAGGACTGGGAACACAACTTGTCCACCTCGTCGAGGCAAACGATGCCGCAGGAGGCCCAGAGCGGATCGTCCCCGGCGGCCTGGACCAGGTCGGCCAGAATTTCCTGAACCTCCCGGCCCACAAAACCGGTCTGGGAAAACTGGGTGATGTCCTGCATCACGGTTGGCAGACCGAGCATCTTCTGAAAGAGCAGTTGAACCAGAAACGTCTTGCCGCATCCCGAGGCGCCCAGGAAGAGGGTGTGGGAACGGGCGGGCAGGGTGTCCACCGGCTGTTTCTCGACAAACACGCGCCACAGGCGGCGGAAATGCCGGTAAGCCAGCACCGACGCGGCTTCGCGCGCTTCCGCCTGGCCCCGATAGCCCAGTTCCGTGAGGCGCTGGTTGATCTGCCGCGGGGAGGCGAGGTCGGGATTCTCCAGGCGGATCTGGGCCAGCCGGACCGCGATGCGGAGCCGATCTTTTTCGGGAAGGGAATAGGTGGGGGCGGATGACATCTTCCTGGCCATCTGTCAGTTCCTTTCAATGTCGTTTCGTTTATATGGCGTCCTGTTGAGGGGGTCCCTGGTTTCCTGGGGAATATCCGGCGGAAAGGGGAACCGGTGGTGTTTACCGCGGGTCTTTCCCGTCGGGCGGTCGGGGAACTTTTTCGTGGGGGTGTTTTCCCGATTCCGTTTTTCGCCGACACGGACCCGCTTGCCGCTGGGGTTTGCCGGTGGAGAAGGCGTTGTCCTCTTTCTGCAGGTACTCGCTCAGTTCCTCGCGGTCGGTTTCGCCGAGCGCCTCGAGGAGGGTGTCCAGTTCCCGGTTCAGTACCTCTTCCTCTTTCGTTTCCTGTTTTTCCCGTCCGGCGTCCGGTTGCGAATCGGATCGGCGTTCCATCGGTTTTTCGCTCTGTCGCCGGTGTTGCGAGGGGAGTCGAACCGGGGAGGAGTCCTGTTTCGGAAGGATACACAACCGGAAGGTCTCCTCGGCGCTCAATTGCCCGTAAATGACCCGCATCAGGCTCGGAAAGTAATGGTCGAGCGTGGTAAAATGCAGGCAGAAAAACAGGTCGAGCAGAGACTCGGTCAGGGGTTGCTCGACACAATCCAGACAGGTGCGGAAACGCGTTTTCCCATCGTTCATGTCCATGTCGAAGTTGCCCTGCATGATGCTCCAGTTGAGGCGGTTCAGGAATTCACACAGGACCGCCCGGCGGTTTTCCGGACAATTGACGCCGGGGCTCGAGGCGATCAGGACCCGCTCCATTTCTTCGAGCACCCGTACGTGGACCGTCCAGTGGCCGTTCTCGCCCGCTACGGTGAAGAGGACGCTGTCTTTTTCTTCGTTTGCCATAAATCGAATTTTTTTCGATCTCAAATGCTGAACCACCGTATCGAAATAGGGTGACATGAATTGTGCTCCTCCTGGGTGTGAATTGGATCGTTTTCTGACGGCGTGTCGCCGTGTATGATCCGTACTCAGATCAAAAGCCGTGCCATTTTTGTAACATGATGGAGATCAGTGTTCTGTGTATATTTGAGGGGGAGGGCGAGGACCGGATGGAAATCAGAGTTTCATATCCGAAATCAATTTCTGATAGAGACGATATCCGGGACGGGGAGGTAAAGTCTGCTTTTGTGTCTCCGAGTGACAGCGGGGCCGGGTTCCCGCTTGCATTCCGACAGCCGGTGTGATACTTCCTTTTCAGTACTGGAATACGACCGTTTTATTGGAAAGGGGCTGTCCCCATGTCCGAGCAATTGCGATACATCGTTCTGTCACCCATCCCGGAATGTCTTTGCCTGGCCACGGCCTGCCGGGCGGAATGGGACGATCTGGTCATCTCGGGGCGTTCTCATATTCTGGATGCGCTCGGGAAAATCGGGCAGAACTCGCCCGGACGGGTGATTGTGTTGCAGGACCGGGTCAATCAGCCCCAGCAGGTGCGGGAGTGTCTGTTGCAGTTGACACGATCCGGGGTTCGGCAGATCCTCTGGTTTGCGCAGCACCCCGGCGCCCGGTCGCTCGAAGAGGCCTGCTCGGGCATTCCCGGCGTCGAACTGATTCTGGCGGCCACGCTGGCCGCGGCCGTCCGGAAGAAGTTCGATACGGGCGTCTTCGGAGAACTCCTGCGCAGCGCCGAATCTCTCGAGCTGGAACGCAAGCGAAACAAGGCCGCCTCTTCCAGTCCGGAAGTGTCTTTCTCTTCTTCCGAAGCGTCCGATCACGACCTGAAGGATTTCCTCCGCTACAAAATCTCGCTCTGTTTCATGGGACTCATGAGACCGGAACCGCTGAAAGATGCGGTGGATGTTCTCGGGACGGTGTGCCAGGGGAGGCCCTTCCGGTTTTCCAATCTTCCCCCGTCCGACCGCGCGTCCGTCGAACATTTCCGGGATGCCGACTTTCCCTACCTCGAGGGCCAGACCCCGCCAATCATGACGCTCAAGGAGCGTATTGCCAAGGTGGCCGCCACGGACCTCAGCGTGATGATTCTGGGGGAAACCGGGACGGGCAAGGAGTGTGTCGCCTTCTATCTGCATGAGTTGAGTGCGCGTCGGGCCCGGCCTTTTGTGCCGCTCAACTGCGCGGGGCTCGAAGAGAACCTCCTGCGTTCCGAACTCTTCGGCCACTGCCGCGGGGCGTTTACCGGCGCCATTGCCGACAAGAAAGGACTGGTCGAGGCCGCCGAGGGAGGGACGCTGTTTCTCGACGAGATCGGCGACATGTCCCTCTCCATTCAGGCCGATCTGTTGCGCTTTCTGCAGACCCGCCGCTTCCGCCCCGTCGGCGGAACCGAGGAAAAGCGGGCCAACATCCGCATCGTCGCCGCAACCCAGCCGGACCGGGTGGGCTCCGGCGAACATAGCGAGTTCCGCTCGGACCTCTATTACCGGATCGCGGAAGTGACGCTGAAGACGCCTTCCCTGCGCGAGGTGCCGGAAGACATCCGCCGGGTGATCCGCTACATGGTCTATGAACGCAATCTGTCCGACTCCCAATGCGAAAAGGCGCTCGCCTATTTCGAGAAGGGACGCGAGGTTTTCAAGCGCTACTCGTGGCCGGGCAATGCGCGCGAACTCTACAATCTCGTCAAACGTTACCTGAGATTGAATGACGATGTGATTCAGGAAGTCTGCGAACTGGCCGAAACGGAATCTCCACAGCCGGAGCGGAAAATGGCCCTGGGTCTCCCTGGGGAAGCCGATTCACTCAATTCGATTCGACCGATAGACAATCTGGTCGCCGATTATGTCCGTCAGGTGAACGACTACTACCGTTCCGGACAATCCCCGCAGAAACTCAGCCAGAGGGACCTGGCCGACAAACTGGGGATCTCGGTCAATACGTTCAAGAAATACCTCGACGAGAAGGAAACGGAAAGAGCCGGAAGGTAAACAACCGGG
>DAOPYU010000411.1:0-4379 GCA_035353095.1 Candidatus Sumerlaeota bacterium
AATAATCGTACTCGTGGGATTGGCCGGATCGTCGGTGCCCATCACCATCTGGCCCATGAAAGCGCCTTCCGCAGTGGCATTGTAGGTCACCGCGATTTCGACCTTGGCGCCCGTCCGGTTGACCGTAACGGGAAGCGCGGTGGTCACACCATCCACCTTCACATCAACCAGGGCAAAGTCGGCGCCGCCGACCGTCACCGAGTTCAGATGCAGGGGAATCGAACCGGCATTCTTCACCTGAATCAATTTGGTGGCCAGACCCGAATTCGGGGCCAGCAGGCCCAGCGAATAAGCCGGGTCCATGGTCAGTTCCGGGGGCGATCCCTCTGCGATGGAAATTTCGGAATAAGCGGCGGTGACGGGAATCGCACCGTCGTGCGACGTGAGACACAACCCGATATAGGCGTTAGTCGCCATACTCACCGTGCGCGTCGCCTGCTGGGTCCACGTCACCCCATCATCCGAGCGATACCCGTAAAAATCATTCCCTTTCCGGACCAGCTTGACCCAGCCGGGAGCGACCAGTCCGCCGGTCGTATTGTCCCAACAATCCCCGCCGGTGTTGTCACGTCCCTGCATCGAACGTCCGCTGCCGTAGGTCTGGACCACATACACGTCTCGCGAACCGGCTTCCAGCGTCTCGCGAAACATGACGCCCGCCTTGGCCCACGCATTGGGGGTCGAGGAACCATCCGCCGGCACAATCGACTCGACCTTGGCGATAATCGTACCGTCTCCGGCCAGTTGCCGATACAGGAAGTACCCATTATCGGAAGTTCCCCAGAGGTCCGATCCACCTGCGGTGATCGCAATATTGTTTCCATCCGGAACATAACTTCCATTCGCCGACCCCAAATCCTGGCCATTCACCCACGTCACCTGCGCGGAGGCCGGCGCCGCCCATGCCAGAACGCCGACCGCGATCAGGCATGCCACGAGCCGCAGAGCGGCTCTGAAGTATTTCTGCTTTTGCATTTCATCCCTCCTCAATCGGATGTGCCTTCCCGTGGAACGCACATGCGCCCCCTCCGGAAAGGCTCAGAGTTGCCATGAAAACCAATTAACTTACCCGGTCGCCCCCGGGAAACAACCGCTCGTTCACGGCGGAGGACCGTCGCGCGGACGTATGCTTCTGGTAGGATACCGACTCATTCCGAAATACATGACAGGCGTCCTGTTTTTCGAGTCAGATGCACAGAAAAAAATGGAGGTGGTTTGTTGCCCCACAAAACTAAGGTCAGCGTAACAGGCAAAAAAGCATTTTGTCAAGGTCTTTTTGACCCCGAAAAACCTGCTTAAAATCCTGCATACCTCAATATGCGTGACTTCGCGCCACTCTCTGATACCAGATGTTGTTGTTTCAAATGCTTATCAAAATGCTGTATGACAGAACCACTTATTTCTTGAGGAGAAGATACCCGCCTTAATGGCGTCTGGCAAGTTTTTTTTTCCACACGCGGCACAAAAACGACATCCCCTTAAAAACGGCCTCGCACGCAAGAAAGCAACGTGCCCCCGTTTTTGAAAAAAAACGGGGGGCGAAACTCCCGTGCAGGAAACGCAAGCATCCCCCAGAGGCCACTCGAAGGTCCCGCTACAGACTCCCGATTGGCCGACGAAATCCCCTCTTGAAATTCCCGACGGTCCCGTTTTCCGGTCCATTTCTCCGGATTCCAGCCTCGCGCATTTTTGCTGCGCACCGGGATCGTTTTTGATAAGGTAAACCGTCTTGGGCCAGAGTCAGAATGGAGTCACCCCCTCGGGCCAATGTGTGACACCCAAAATTGATGTGGAGGATTTTCCATGTTTCTGTTGTCTTCGAAAACCGCAAAACAGACCGCCCTGGCGCTGGGACTGAGCGCGTTGACCCTGACCGCGCCCGCCGCCGACTGGCCCCAGTACCTGGGCCCGACCCGCAATGCCGTCGCCCCCGAAAAAGGGCTGGCCCGCACGTGGCCCGCCGAAGGGCCGAAGGTTCTGTGGACGATCCCGCTGGGCGAGGGCTTCGGCGCCCCGGCCGTCTATGGCGGCTTCATCTACATCCTGGACCGCGTCGGCGCCGACAAGGATGTTGCGCGCTGCCTCGACCTGGCCACCGGCCAGGAAAAATGGCGCGCCGAGTACGAAGCGAAGGGCGGCAACCTGGGCGGCTTCCCCGGTTCGCGCCAGACACCCACGGTGGACGAACAGCACGTCTATACCGTCGGGGGCTACGGCCACGTGAAATGCTTCGACCGAGCGTCGGGCAAGGAAGTCTGGGCCGCCGACCTGCAGAAGGATTTCGGCACGCGCCTGCCCATGTGGGGGTTCGCTCAGTCGCCCGTGCTCTATGGCAACACGGTGATTCTGGCTGCGCAGAGTCCGCAGGCGGGCGTGGTGGCGCTGGACAAGAATACCGGCCAGGCGGCGTGGAAGAGTGAAGCGTTGCCGGGAGGCGCCGGGTATGTCGCCCTCACGCTGACCACCGTCGCGGGCATGGACCAGGTCGTCGCCGTCAGCGCCGGCGACCGCGGCCCCAAGGGCGCCGTGTGCGGATTCGACGCCAAGACCGGCAAGAAATTGTGGAGTTACGACGGCTGGCAGTGCAAGATTCCGATCCCGCCCGTCACGCCGGTCGGCGACGGGCGCTTCTTCATCACCGGCGAGTACGGCGCCAACTCCGCCATGATCCAGGTGACCAAAGAGGGCGACACGTTTGCGGCCAAGGAACTCTTCAAGACCGACAAGTGCGAGTCGCAGATCCACCCGCCCATCCTGTATAAGGATCACCTCTATGCGAACTCCAACGGCAACAGCCGGGCCGACGGCATGATCTGCCTGGACCTGCAGGGAAACCTGAAGTGGAAAACGGACAAGAACCCCAACTTCGAGAAGGGCGGAATCCTGTTCGCCGACGGGTTGATCTATAATATGGAAGGGAACAACGGCACCCTCCACCTGATCGAACCCAACCCCGAGGGGTACAAGGAACTGGCCAAGGCCAAGGTGCTCAACGGCAAGGAACGCATGTGGGCGCCCCTGGTGCTGGTGGACGGCAAGCTGCTGGTCCGCAGCCAAGAAGAGATGAAGTGCCTGGACGTCAAGGCCGCCCAGTAAGTTCTTGAAGATCGAAAAGAATGAACCCGGTCCCAGGCGCGCGTTCAGACGCCCGGGACCGGGTTTCGTTTTGTCCAGCCGATGCGGCTCCAGGCAATAACCACAAGCCCCAGTACAATACGGAATCAACCCTCTTTGCGCGACAGATTCTGATCGAACTTCGAACGTTTCTCGAGGTCCAGAACAATCGTCTCGATGTTCGTCATGCGCTGTTCGAGCCCGGCCACCCGATCCGTCAACGCCCGCAACAACTCCACGTCGTTCGACTTCATCTGGCCGCGTTTCAGACTCGTCTTGTAAACATCCACCGCAAAAGCCGCCAACACCACAATCGTGAGAAATGCCCACATTTCACTCGCTCCATCGTTCGGTTTGAATTCAATCCACCCCACCCGAGGATACCCTTTTCACGGGCTGGGAACAAGGGTTCCGCTCCCCCTTGCAACGGGGACCTCCGCGTTCGGTTCTCCCATTCTTCAGAACAGCAAAACCCATTCCAAGCGAAAAACCCGGCGTCCGATTCAACCGAGAGATTGATCGGACTGAAGTTAAGCCGTTTTCAGGGGAACGGCGTCCGGAAAAAACACGGCGATGCACACCGAATTCTGGTTTTTCCCACCATCCTGCGAGGAGAATACACCAGAACACCCGGACTTACCGCTCCAGGGAACACTTTCTCTTCAACCGCTTCAACTGCACCAATCGGGAGATTGGCGTTCCCGACAGGAGCCCTTTTGTTCATAAGGTCTCCATAAAAGCCCAACAAAGTCGCGAGCTCCACACCGTTCACTGCGCCGATTTTCCCCCATCCACCCCGTCCCTTTTTTCCGTTTCCATTTCCACCTTCTTCAAAGCCGCCCCCTCTTTCAACGCGTAGAGCGTGCGCATGGTGGCCACATACACCGCGCCGTCACTTGCGGTCGGGGTCGAGTTGATCGGCGAGTCGAGGCGGGCCTTGCCAAGCACTTTCGGCTCGCGCGCGGCGGACAGCGTCCAGAGGTCGCCCTTTTGCGTTCCCACATAGACCTTCCCATCGGCCACGAGGGTCGAGCCCCAGATTTCCCCCTCGGCATCGTGCGTCCAGAGCGGCTGACCGCTCTTCGCGTCGAGACAGTGGACCTTCTTGTCCGCAGCGGCCAGAAACACCAGACCGTTCCACACCGACGGCGTGGACATGCAGTAGTCGGGGATTTCATACGACCAGACCTCGGCCGACTTCGTCACATCCCCCGTCTTCGAGGCGTCAATGCACTTGAGCCAGGTCTTCGGCTTGCCATGCCAGA
>DAOPYU010000412.1:0-4364 GCA_035353095.1 Candidatus Sumerlaeota bacterium
AGATTGCCAGTTGCTCTTCCGAAACGGAGAGGGCGAACTGTGTGCGTTTATCGTGAAAGACTCCGACGGATGGGGCGGGCGGGACATGCCGTTGGGCGAAGAGGTGGACTCCTTCTGTATTGTCCCACCCGCCACACCGTCCGACCGGAAAAACTAGACCACAGAAATAGACATGATTCACAAGATTAACAAGATACTGAAGAAAAAACCCAATCTTGTTAATCTTGTGAATCATGTCTATTTTATCTTTTCATCAAAACATTCGCCGTATTGCCTGCGCCACCGCCTCCTCATCCCCGTCGAGGAAGGTGCGCAGGTCGAGCAGGACGCGGCCTTCGCCGATGCGGGCGATGATGGGCGGCTCGTTCAGGCGCAGGGCGCGGTTCAGGTCCTCGAGCGACCGGTCAGGCGACTCGATCGCCACCGCCCAGGAATCGAGCGGCGTGTCGGGCAGTGAACCGCCACCCGTGGCGCTTTCGCACGCGACCACCTCGCACTTCAGGGGGGTCCCCAGTTTATCAATCCTCCGCTTCAGCCCCTGGGCCTTCCGTTTGAGCACTTCCGGCGTCAGGGCCAGCATCCGCAGGGTCGGGTTGGTCTCGGTCAGGGTTTCGGGATCGAGGAAGAGCCGCAGGGTCTGTTCCAGCACCAGGTCGGTGAGTTTTCCCACGCGCAGCATCCGCATGAGCGGGTGTTTCTTGAGCCGGGCGATCAGGTCCTTGCGCCCGATGATGATCCCCGCTTGGGGACCGCTGATGAGTTTGTCGCCGCTGAAACAGACCAGGTCGGCCCCGGCCCGGACGCTCTCCTGGACGGTCGGTTCTTTCGGCAGGCCGTAGAGCGACAGGTCCACCAGCGCCCCGCACCCCAGGTCGTCCACCACCAGCAGATCCGGTCTTTTCTTTTTCACGGCGACCAGTTCCCCGATCGGCACGGTCTTGGTAAAACCGACGACGCGGTAATTGCTTGGATTGCACCGCAGGACCACGGCGGTGTTATCCGTGACCGCCTGTTCGTAGTCGCGCAGGTGGGTCTTGTTGGTCGTGCCCACCTCGACCATTGTGGCGCCGCTCTGGTGGATGCAGTCGGGCAGACGGAACGCGCCGCCGATTTCGATCAACTGTCCCCGCGACACGATCACTTCGCGCCCCTGCGCAAACACACTCAGGATCAACAGGGTGGCGGCGGCGTTGTTCACCACCAGGCAGGCGGCCTCGGCCCCGGTGAGGCGGCAGAGCAACTGCTCGGTCCGGGCGTTGCGTTTGCCCCGCTTGCCGCTCTCGATGTCCACCTGGAGGTTACAGCAGCGGTTCATGTGCGCCAGCGCGTCCACCGCCGCCTGGGGCAGCACGGCGCGGCCCAGGTTGGTGTTCAACACGATTCCCGAGGCGTTCACGACCGGCCGCAGTCGGTCGCGCTCCGTCCGTTCGAGCGTCTCGCACACACGGGCGACCTGCTGGTCGAGGGTGGGCGCGGACGCGCCGGTGGCGATCTCGCGCCGGAGAGAATCCTGCGCCTCACGAATGGCGTCGAGCGCCTGCGCCCGCGAATAACGCCGAATGAGCGCCACAATTTCCGATTGTTCGAGGAGTACGGAAACGGCGGCCAGTTGGCTGCGCGGGTCGGGATTCGGGGACGGGGAAGAAACGGTTTCTTCCGGCATGGAGGCCTCCTGGGGGACGGTTTGAAACGCGCCGCATCGAAGGATCACGAGCGAACCGCTTTATTTAACCACGAAAGGCACGAAAGAACACGAAAACTACGGAACCTCGAAAATATTTTCGTGTGTTTCGTGCCTTTCGTGGTTCAGTGGTTCAGCGGTTTCTTTTGTTTTTCCCTGTTCCGGGACTTCGCATGAACCTTCACAGCGCCGCCAGTTCCCGCGTATATTTGCGATAGAGCCCCCGAAACTGGTGGTAGGTCAGGCCCAGCGCTTCGGCGGCCAGACGCTGGTTGAAGCGGGTCTGTTCGAGCGCCCGGCGCAGGTAGTCGAGTTCGAGGCGACGGGTCGCTTCGAGCAGATCGAGACAGTTCTGGCTCTCATCGCCCACACGTTCTTCCATTACTTTTGCGCGTTCGGGCGCGGCCGCTTTTTCGGGCGAAACGACCGACGGAGCCGGGGGAAGAGTCTCGGGCAGGGGCGCGTACGGACACCGGAAGGGGTCGAACTCGACCTGCTCGATCAGATCGTCGTTCCGGTACACGGCCCGCTCGACCACGTTCTTCAGTTCGCGCACGTTGCCCGGCCAGAGGTAGCCTTGCAGGGCTTCCTGCGCTTCGTCCGAAAACACGGGCACGTCTGGCCGTCCCAGTTCGAAGGCCATGCGGGTGGCGAAGTACTGCGCCAGCACAAGGATGTCCTCGCCACGCTCCCGCAGGGGGGGGAGAAAAAGTACCTCGAAGGAGAGACGGTCGAGCAGGTCGCTCTTGAAACGCCCGGCCTGCGCCTCCCGATCCAGGTTGACGTTCGTGGCGCCAAGGATGCGCACGTCCACCTGGATGGATTGTTGTCCTCCCACCCGCTCGAACGCGCCGTACTCGACAACGCGGAGGATTTTCTCCTGAGTCTCGATCGGGATCAGAGAAATTTCGTCGAGAAAGAGGGTGCCCCCGTCCGCCGCCTCGAAGCGCCCGATGCGCCGTTTGCGCGCGCCGGTAAACGCACCTTCCTCATGGCCGAAGAGTTCCGACTCGATGAGGGAAGGCGACAGAGCCGCGCAATTGAGGGTGATAAAGGGTTGGCCCCACCGTTTCGAGAGGTAGTGGAGTCGCCGCGCCGCCATTTCCTTGCCCGTACCGCGTTCCCCGATCAGGAGCACAGAGCGCTCGATGGGGGCCGCCTGCGCCAGGCGTTCCTGAAAATCGAGGAACACGGGCGATTCCCCGATTACGTCAAATCGCCCCACCGACGAAGCGCCGTTGTCGGGCCGCGCCATTTCATAGAGAGACTTTTGTTCTGCCATGAGAGCATCCTTTCTTTTCGTCCGGGCACAAGGGCGGTGGACGGGGTGGACAAAGTGGACGAGGCGGACAATACCGCCTCCCGGCGTCCCCGCCGGCCCCGCGGTTTTGTACCGTCGGCGTCCCTGCCGACCCTGCGGTTCTGTACCGCCGGCGTCCCCGCCGGCTCACGCGGTTCTGTACCGCCGGCGTCCTCGCCGGCCCCGCAGTTTTGTACCGTCGGCGTCCCCGCCGACTCACGCGGTTCCCAGGCCGTCCATTGGTTTGAAAACCCAACTCATGGCGAATATTGCCACATCAATCCCACCACCGTCAAGCGGAAAAACTCTCTATTTTCGCACAAGTTCTCTTTTGTCAAAGATTTGCGATTTTCATTCGGTATTGGCACACCCCGTGCTGTATATGCGGCAGACACTATCGGGCACGGCCCGGAACGGAGGAAAGGATCATGGGAATCTTCACCAGACTGCGTGACATCATCAACTCGAACCTCAACGCGATGCTCGACAAAGCCGAGGACCCGGAAAAACTGCTGCGGTTGATGCTGCGCGAGATGGAAGACACACTGATTGAACTCAAGGCCCAGTGCGCATCGGCCATGGCCCAGAGCAAAACCATCCAGCGCGCGATTGACGAGCTGCGCGACCGGGCGAACGACTGGGCGGCTAAGGCCCGCCTGGCCGTGGAAAAAGGGCGCGAGGTACTGGCCCGCGAGGCCCTGCTCGAAAAACGGCGCCTGACGGAACGCATTGATCCACAGGAAGCCCAGAAAGCGGAGTGCGAGGCTTTGATCGATAAGTATCAGGAAGACATCGCACAACTCGAGGGAAAAATCCAGTCCCTGCGCGAGCGTCAGAAGGTGCTGGTTCAGCGCTACGCCCATGCGCAGAGTAAGAAACGCGCCGAGGAGACGATCCGCTCGGCCAATGGCACCGAGACCATGAGCAAGATTGATCTCTTCGAGCGCCGGCTCGACCGGATGGAAGCCGAGGCCGAAATGGTCAACTATGGCGTCCAGCCCTCCGTCGAGCAGCAGTTCAAGGAACTTGAGTCCGATGAGGATCTGGAACGCGAACTCGAAGAGCTGCGCAAACAGGTCAAGGGCTGATCGCTCACCTGTTCCACAACACGTCACCAGCGAATAACCCCAGACAAAAAGTGCAGGGTTGTGTGAAACAGCGGACCGGAGCAGGTTTCCGGTCCGCTGCGCAAGGGGGCGGGACCGGGTCTTGCGAGGCCCGTTTCACAGCGTGCCGGGCGCGGCGCCCGAACGGGAAGGTGGGGACAAAGGCCATGAACTGGGTCCAGTGTGTTCTTCAGAGTATCAAGCGCAAGCCGTTGGTGTGGCTGCTGGCGGCGGTGGGAATCGTGGTGGTGGGGCCGGTGGTGCTGCACCTCTTCGA
>DAOPYU010000413.1:0-4354 GCA_035353095.1 Candidatus Sumerlaeota bacterium
GATTCCGGTCATCATGCTCACCGGTCTCTCGGACCGTGAAAGCATCCAGCACGCGCTCCTCTCGGGCAGCGACCGGTATATCGTCAAACCCTTTGAATTCAACGACCTGTTGCAGAAGGTGAAAATATCCCTCAAGGAGTGACTCAAGTCAGCATGCCTGCGGATGCCGGTTGCCGAAGACGGAAGTCCTTTCCCGGTCCCCTTGATCCGCGACGTTTCCCCTTCACCGACATCAGCATTCGGCGTGAGTAAGGACGCACCGTGGGCAAAAACCCCAATCCTGTCAAACCGCTCGTTCGTGCGCCCCGCCTGTTCTGGGGACTGCCCGTTGAAAAGTGGCGTGAGATCATCGCATTCGTCCTGGTGGGCCTGGCCGTCCTCCTGATGCTTGCGTTGCTCAGTGACACCCTGAATCAGGGGTGGATGGGCATTCTGGGCGACGCCATGGCCGGCATGGCCACCTTCCTGCTCGGCAAGGGGTGGGTGTCCTTCGTCTTTCCCGGCCTGCTCTTTCTCGCCGCCATCCACGCTTTCCACGGACGGACTCCGTTCCATCCCACCCGCAAGGCCTTTGCCGGCGCCCTGATCCTGATGGCGCTCTGCGCCCTGCGCAGTCTCCCCTTCGCGCTCAGCGACGCCCCCGAAGCTTACGATCTGGCCTTCATCAAAGGGGGGGTCATCGGCGGATATCTGACCAGCGGCAAGAGCTATGCCCTGAACCTGCCCGGTCTCTGCGGTTCCATCGGCGCCTACCTGGTCGCGACTCTCTTCCTCGTGCTTGGAGTCATGCTTTCGACCGACTTTCTCTTCGTACCGCTCCTGCACGGGACGTTCCAGAAAATCCGCGCCCGCATGAGCCAGCGCAAACAACCACCCCCGGTCGCCACCCTCCAACTCGAACGCGCCAAGACCAAGGGGTTCTTCCCGTCCATCCTGACCGGCAGGAAAAGCAAGTCCACCGAACGCCCTCCCCTGCCGCTTCCTTACGACGACGAGGAAGAATCGGCCCTGCCCGCTCCATTTCCGTCGAGAAAAGAAACCTCGGCGGCGTCCATTTCCGCTTCCCCCTCCTCCTCCGACGACTCGAAGGAACAGGACACCCCGTCCTCGGCCTTCAGCCGCAGACGCCCCCAGCGGATCATCCAACTCGACATCACCCGCCCGTTCGAGACGGACCAACCGGACACTTCACCACTCGAACAACCGGAACGGTCCCTCTCGGCTTCCCATTCGCAGGAACCTGTGGACCCGGAAGCCGCACCGGAACAGGAAGAATCCCGGCCCCCACTGCGCATCATCAGCCACACCCGGCCCACGCCTCCGCCACCCGCGGAAGAGGAACCGGCCGTCTCCAAGGCGATGGTGCAGACGGAACTGGATTTCTCCTCGGGCCAGTACCACCTGCCTTCGATGGACCTGTTCCACACCCCCCAGCACGCCGACACCCAGATGGATCGCGAGGAAATTCTCGAGATCAGCGGTGAACTCGAACGCGCGCTGGCCGACTTCAACATCTCGGCGCGTGTCGTGGCCGTCACCCAGGGGCCCGTCGTCACCCAGTACGAACTGCAACCCGCGCCCGGCGTCAAAGTCTCGCGCATCCTGAGCCTCGAGAACGACATCGCCCTGATCCTGCGCGCCAAGAGCGTGCGCATCCAGGCGCCCATTCCCGGCAAGGCCGCCATCGGCATTGAGGTGCCCAACCGCAAGATCACCCCCGTTTTCTTCCGCGATCTGATCAGTTCCGAAAAATTCCTGAACCACAAGGCGCCCCTCGCCTTCCCGCTCGGCAAGAACATCTCGGGCGAAACCCTCCTGTGCGACCTGGCCACCATGCCCCACCTGCTCATCGCCGGCACCACGGGATCGGGCAAAAGCGTATGCGTCAACGTTATCATCTCGTCCATCCTGTTCCGCATGCCCCCCGACCGCGTCAAGTTCATCATGATTGACCCCAAGCGAGTCGAACTGAACGTCTATTCCGACATCCCGCACCTGCTCGCGCCCGTCGTCAACGACCCGCGCCAGGCCGCCGCCGCCCTCCTGTGGGCCGTGCAACAGATGGAGGAGCGCCTCACCATCTTCTCGCAACTGCGCGTGCGCAACATTGACGGCTACAACGCGCTGGCCTCGGGCGAGCGACAGTCCACATCCGGTATCGCCACCGACGACCTCAAACTCATGCCCCACATCGTCATCATCATTGACGAACTGGCCGACCTGATGATTATCGCCAAGAACGAGGTCGAGGAGTTTATCGTGCGCCTGGCGCAGATGAGCCGCGCGGCAGGCATTCACCTCATCATCGCCACGCAGCGCCCCTCGGTCAACGTCCTCACGGGCATCATCAAGGCCAACTTTCCCTCGCGCATCGCCTTCCGCGTCTCGGCCAAGGTGGACTCGCGCACCATTCTCGACACCAACGGCGCCGAAACCCTGCTGGGACGCGGCGACATGCTCTACTCGGCCGCCGGGACCAAACCCATGCGGGTTCAGGGCGCTTTCCTCTCCGACGAGGAAGTCGAAGGCCTTACCGATTTCCTGCGCAAACAGAACCCGGCCAATTATGAAAAGACCGACTTCTCCCTCCCCGAACTCGCCGGCTCCGATGGCGAAATGGACGAAAACAACCCCTACGGGGAATTCAGCGACGTGCCCGGCTTCGAAGCGCCGCCCACACCCAAGCCGTCCCTCGTGATCGCGCCCGAGTCCACCCCCTTCGAGCGCCGTAACCCCAGTCAGGTCGAATTCCCCGCCCTGCAACTGAAGGGCGAACAGGACGAGGACGAGGTACTCTACGACAAGGCGCTGCGGCTCGTCCTCGAAACGAAGAAACCCAGCGTCTCGATGATCCAGCGCCGCCTCAAGATCGGTTTCGCCCGCGCGGGCCGCCTCATGGACATCATGGAGGAGCGCGGCATCGTCGGCCCCTACCTCGGCAGCAAACCCCGCGACCTCATCCTCGACGACCCCGAAGGCCTCCTGCGCCGCATGGACGAAGACAACATCGGGCGGTGAGACACGCCAATTCATTTGCGCGTAGAAACGATATCGGAAATTATCTCGCGCAGAGACGCAGGGACGCGGAGAACCGGTTTGTTCGGCCACAAAAAGCACAAGGGGCCTGGCGCAGCGGAGCCGCAACCCAAATATAAACCACGAAAGGCACAAAGGACACGAAAACCGCGTTTTTCGTGTCCTTCGTGCCTTTCGTGGTTAAAACATGGGTTCCTGCATCGCTCTTTTGTACTGGGAAAGAACGTCGCAGTTTGCGTTGATTCTGCGAGAGAGTAGTACAAAGGCGCCGCATTTTTGTGACTTTTGTGCTTCTTGTGGCCCCCAAATGGGTTGCGGCTTCACTACGCCGAATTTTTCGTGTTCCTTGTGACTGGAAATCGTCTCGGTACGGGTTTTCAAAATGGCCAAACCAGGGAATAGCCGTTTTCGCGCCTTTGGCGTTTTTCGCGGTTCCCTCTTCCCATCGGTTCCGATCAGATCTTTTCCAAAATAAACGGATTCCGGTTGTCTTTCTGTCCGGTTTTGAGTCCAATGGAGATGGAAATTGGAATACCTTGTGAAAAGCAATTCGGAGGGGCAGGGACATGGAGCGTTTGGAAAATACCGATTGGAAAACCCTGAACGCCAAGGCCGTCTCGCTGACAAAGGTGAGACAGTACGATCGCGCCAAGGTCGCCGCTCGAAAAGGGTTACGGCTGGCGGAGAAAACTTTCGGTCCCGATCATCCCAACGTGGCCACCAGCCTGACGACCCTGGCCGATCTGGAAAAAGCCCAGAGGCGGTGCGAACAAGCCGAGTCCCTCTACAAACGCGCACTGGCCATTGACGAGAAGGCCCTGGGACCCGACCATCCGAATGTGAGTAAAAACCTGAATAATTTGATGGGCCTGCAAGCAATCCTGGGGAAACAGGAAGAAGTCCTGCAAAACAGCAAGCGTATACTGCCCACACTGAAGAAAGAGATGGGATCGAAACGCCCGGCCCTGGTTACGGGTGCAAGCCTCTTCTTTAACCTGCTCGACCGATTCAATCTCGGAAAGAACACGTCTGGGGAAGAAAATGAACAACCGAGTGGATTCAGAAAGAGAATCGGGAGTTTAGGGTTCCATATTGTGACTTTAATTGCGAACTTTTTTGCGGACCGTCACAAAAATAAAGGGGAATACGAGAAGGCGGAAAAACTCAAAAAAGGCGCACTGGCATCTATGGAGATGGTTTATGGTCCGAACCATCCCAGAGTGGCCAAAGCGCTTGAAAGTCTGGGCCGGTTCTACCGGGAAATCGGTCGTGAGAAGAAAGCCAAACCCCTCGAAGCGCGCGCCGCCGCCATTCGGGC
>DAOPYU010000414.1:0-4337 GCA_035353095.1 Candidatus Sumerlaeota bacterium
CAGGAACCGATGTTTTAACCACGAAAGGCACGAAGGACACGAAAACCGCCTTTTTTCGAGTATTTCGTGTCTTTCGTGGTTTACATTTTGGTTGCGGTTCCGCTGTGTTGTGTCATTTCCGGCTTTCGTGGTTGAAAATATTTCCTGAGACAGGGAACATCCAGGACCATTCCATCCGAATCGAGGAGAATCGATGGACCCCGTGAAGCGCGCAAAGTGGATGTTGGGCATTGTGGCCCTCGGGTTGTTCCTGTCCGGCGTGACGGTCTGGCCGGTGGCGCCGGAACTGCGGATGGGGGTTCGGATGGTCTGGGGAGACCGAGAAGCGTCGGGTGCGCTCCACGCGTTTGTCCTCCGGGTCCTCGAGTCCCTCGATTTCGTCGGGGATCGGTATCCGTTCCTGTTTTATGGGTACGACTGGCTGGCCTTCGCGCATGTGGTGCTGGCGATCCTCTTTGCCGGAGCGATGCGCGATCCGGTGCGCAACATCTGGATCGTCCAGTGTGGTCTGATCATGTGTGCGCTGGTTCCGGTTCTGGCGGGAGTCTGCATCCCCTTGCGGGGGCTTCCCCCGGTCTGGTTCTGGTTTGATTCCGCGTTTGCGGTCGGCGCCGCGCTGCCGCTGGGGATTGCGTGGTATGACATCCGACGCGTCGAAAGAAGCATTCAGGATGAAAAGAAGACCTGACTTTTTTTCTCACGATTTCAGAAGGAAAGGCTGATTCCCCGGAAAGGAGTGTCCAGAAATGAGACCCGCCCCTGATTGTTCCCTCTGTTTCTCCTCAGGAGTTCTTTTGAAGGCGTTTTCTGAACGGAAGGCCCTGTTACTGACAATACTGACGATGGTCGCGATTCTTTTTCCGGGATCTTTGTCCTTTGCGGAGGGAGGCGTTTCGGGGGTCTTCAATGTTCGGGAGTTTGGCGCGAAAGGGGATGGCCAAACACTTGACACGGAGGCGATCGAGAAGGCCATTGCAGCCTGCGTGCAGGCCGGCGGCGGCCAGGTGTTGCTTCCGCCCGGACAATACTTGTCGGGGACCGTTCGCCTGAGGAGCAACATGACCCTGAAACTCGACGCGGGCGCCCGGTTGGCCGGGTCGTCCGATCTGGCGCAGTACCGTAATCCTGAACGCCCGAAACAAATGCCGGAGTCGGTCCGTTGGGACGGTCCGTGGAACCGCGCGCTCCTCCTTCTGGAGAATGTCGAGAATGTCACAATCGTGGGCGAGGGCGTGGTGGATGGCCGCAAAGTTCTGGACCCGAACGGGGAAGAAAAAATGCGCGGTCCGCACGCGATCGTGATAGTCGGGTGCCGGGGGGTGACCCTGCGCGATTTCGAAATTCTTGACGCGGCCAATTACGGGGTCCTGATGTGGCACTGCGAGCGGGTCGGCATCCGGGACCTCGAAATCACCGGAGGGTGGGACGGGGTCCATTTCCGGGAAGGCCGCGATATCTCGATTGTGGGTTGCCGGTTTTTTACCGGCGACGACAGTATCGCCGGGCGTGACTGGCACGATGTGCTCATCAGCGGGTGTGTGGTCAATTCCTCGTGCAACGGCATCCGCCTCATCGGTCCGGCGGAAAACCTGATCATCCACGATTGTCTGTTCTATGGTCCGGGTAAACAACCCCACCGGACGTCGAACCGACACAATATGCTGGCGGCCATCAACCTGCAACCGGGCGCGTGGGAGAAAACCGAGGGGCGGTTCGACAACGTGTTGATCTCCGACATCACCGTTCAGAACACCCAGACCCCCCTCCATGTCTGTCTGCGCCCCGGGAATTCGGGGGGACGCCTCGAAGTGAACCGTCTGACCGCCACCGGCACATACGGTTGCGCGGTTTCGGTCGAGAGCTGGGACGAGAAACCCCTCGAAAACGTCGTCCTGCGGGGTCTGAATCTCGAGTTCGCCGGAGGGGAAGAGCGCCCGGCTAATCCCGCGTCTGTGAGCCAGCCGTCGCTCGACGCCCGGAAACTGCCGGTCTGGGGGTTCTATGGACGCAATATCCGGAACCTTCGCCTGACGGATGTCCGGTTTTCGACCGAGAAACCCGACCCTCGCTCGGTTGGGTTTCTCGAGGCAGTTGACCGGTTGACGCTGGATGCGGTTCGCTATCCGGTGGGGGAGGGGGGGACCGAGCCCTTTGTTCTGGAAAAAGTCAAAGACATCCAGATATACGACCCAAACCCATCGAATCTGCCGAAGAGAGAACCATGGGCGATGTGAACGATCGAGTGGCAGAATCGGGAAAATCTTCGAGAGGGGGGACAGAACGGTTTTCCCCAATCGGGAAAATCCGGTGGTGAATCGGGGAGACGCGGTTGAGGAGACGGGGTGTGTCCGTTTCTGCGGGGGACCGCGGGTTGAGATCGTACAGGATAAGGCAATCACACGGTCGTCGTTGACACGTTTTCTCTCGCCTGCGGGCCTGATCTTTGCTTATACTCCACACTGGACTGGGCTGCCGAAACGCGGAGGATTGTCGTGTTCGGAGGGGGGCGGGAAGTTTGTCCACTCAGTCCACACCGCCCACCGGTTCTCTTTTCTCTATTAAGGTACCGGGGGGACGTTTTAATGGATGTCTGGGCGCAAAGGCGAATCCTTATGAGCGGACAGAATTTCTTCCGTTTTTTCGAGTCCGGGTTCCTTCGGGACCGGAGCCGTCTGCTGGTGTTTGGCGGGATGCTGGTCTGGGGGATGTGGGACCTTTTTCCGGCTGTCGCTCAGCAGCCGGCGGCGCCCACTCCTGTCCCCACGCCCTTCCCGATGCCCGGCCAGACGATTTCGCGCGAAGAGGACCTGCAGGCCAAGCGTGAAAAATTGCGTTCCATGGTGGAACAGCGTAAGCAGGAACTGGCCCGTGAGGCCGAAAAGAACCGGGCCGTGGAACAGCAGGCGCTTCAGGAGGCGGCCGCCCAGCAGCAGGCGCCGGGAGCGCCTCAACTGCCCAAACCGGCGGTTCAGCCGGGCCAACTGCCGGGACAATTGCAGCCGGGGCAGCCGGTCCCCGGTCAGGTGCCCCTGCCCAAGGGGACGCTGGACACCAAGGGGGCCCCACAGGCTCCGCCTTCCGAGGCGCCCCCCTCGATCAGTCCGCAACTGGTCATGGCGATCAAGCCGTTCAGTCAGGAGGTCACTCCGGGCAAACGGTTTTACACCGAGGTGGAAATCAACGCGGAGACCGAGCACGCTTTCGACTCCGTGCGGGTCTGCATTTCGTATCCCCGCCTGGCCGTGCGGCCGGTCAAAGTGTTCGACTATCCGATCCAGGACCTGCTCGACCCGGCCTCGCCCCCGCAAGCCGACATTGTGCCGGGCCGCCTGACCTACAGTGCCAAACTGGTTCAGGAGACGAAGGTCCTGGGAGAGAAACCGCTGCTTCAGATCGTCTGGGAGTCGCTCGGCGAGACGGAAAACGCGGAACTGTCCTTGAGCAAGCCAGGCATGCCCGAGGAGGCGCAGTCGGCGCTTCTGCGCGCGGAGAAGGACCTCCTGGACTCGAAGGCAAGTATCGGCAAGGCGTGTATCAACGCGCAGGTGGTGGTGCGGGCGGACGCAAAATCCACCAGGACTTTTACGACCTGGAAGCGGGGACTGGCCGATGAACTGCCGGAATTGGACCCGGCCAACGCGATTCAACTCTCCATGCGTCCGTCGAACCCCCAGCCTCAGCCGGGCGAGGAATTCGTCATTGACGTCTTGCTGGACAACCCCAAGTATCTGGCTTTCGATGAGGTGCATCTGGCCATCGGGTTTGATCCGTCCAGCGTTCGTGTGATTGACTGGGACTACAACAACTGGATCCGGCGCGGGGTCAATATCTTCGACGGTCACGCTCACGAAACTTTTCCCTTCAATATCCACAAGCACAACGAGGTGGACAACAGCAAGGGGCGCATTCATTACCAGATGAGCAACACCGTTCTGGCGTCGCGTCCTTCCGGGTGTCTGGTTCGGATCCACTGCAAGGCGTTGACGGTGGGCGCGCTTTCGACTTTCACGCTGTTTCCGAAGAATCAGTCCGACCTCTGGTTTACCGACATCCGGGCCAAAGGGGAAACGGTCCTGGTCCGGCCCCAGGGCGACCGGACGGACCGGGCGTTGGCGGCCTCGCGTGAAACCAAGCGGCGGCTGCAGGCGACCGGGGCATTGCGGTAAGGCCGGGCGCGGATGAACTTTTCTGGACAGGATCGCCGGATGTGGGGAGGAGGATCGAAGCGTGTTACATCCCCCCCATCCGGAGAGTCTGTCCGTTTCCGTTTTCCGGGGGACCCGAAAGGGCTTGCGCCCCTGGGCTGGAAAGCGCATAATGATGTGGGATGTTGCGTT